>CAZOIX010000571.1:0-3617 GCA_964579685.1 uncultured Mycobacterium sp. | reverse complement strand
TTATTTGATCTCGCATAGCCAGCAGTCGACGTGCATCAGCATGTCGTCGACCGAGTCCTCGTCGGGCCGGTCGTCGAGACCGAGATCGTGGTCCATCTTCGCGGCCCGCATCAGCGTCCAGATCTGCTGGCGGATGGCGGGCAGCTTGGGTGGGTCCAGCGCCGCGATGTTGGCGTGCTCGTCAAGCAGCTGTTCCAGTCGCGCGATGTCGCCGTAGGTTTCGGCCCGTGCCATCGGCGGGATGAGGTGGTCCACGAGGGTGGCGTGGGCGCGCCGTTTGGCTTGGGTGCCCTCCCCCGGATCGTTGACCAGGAACGGGTAGATCAACGGCAGGTCGCCGAGCGCGGCGTCGGTGGCGCAGGCGGCCGACATGCCGAGGGTCTTACCCGGTAACCACTCCAGATTGCCGTGCTTGCCCAGGTGCACGATGGCGTCAGCGCCGAAGACGGTGTCCAGCCAGCGGTAGGCCGCCAGGTAGTGATGGCTGGGTGGCAGGTCGGGGTCGTGATAGATCGCGACGGGGTTCTCGCCGAATCCCCGCGGCGGCTGGACCAGCAGCACGACGTTGCCCGCCTGCATCGCGGCGATCACGATCTCGCCCTCGGAGTTCTCGCTACGGTCGACGAACAGCTCACCGGGCGGCGGCCCCCAGTGCTCGATCATGGCGTCGGTGAGCGCTGCGGGCAGGGTGGCGAACCAGTCGCGATACTCGTTGGCCGGCACCCGGATCGGGTTGCCTGCGAGCTGGCCGTCGGTCAGCCAGTCGGCGTCCTGTCCGCCGCGCTCGATCAACGCGTGGATCAGTGCGTCCCCATCGCCGGCGTCCACACCGGGCACGACGTCGATCCGGTAACCGTGTTCGCGCATCGCCCGCAGCAACGCGACGGCGCTGGCGGGGGTATCGAGGCCGACGGCGTTGCCGATGCGGGCGTGTTTGGTCGGATACGCCGAGAACACCAGGGCCACTCGCTTCTGCGCGGCCGGAATGGCACGCAGCCGCCCATGCCGTACCGCAAGGCCCGCGACGCGCGCGCAGCGCTCCGGGTCGGCAACATAGGAGATCAGGCCTTCGTCGTCAATCTCCTTGAACGAGAAGGGAACTGTGATGATGCGGCCGTCGAACTCGGGGACCGCGACCTGGGTGGCGACATCGAGCGGAGACAACCCGTCATCGTTGTCGTGCCACTGCGACCGGGCACTGGTCAGGCACAGGCCCTGGAGAATCGGGATGTCGAGAGCGGCCAAATGCGCCACATCCCAGGTGTCGTCGTTGCCGCCGGCCGAAACGGTGGCGGGGGTCGACCCGCCCGCGGCGAGCACCGTCGTCACCAACGTGTCGGCGGTCCCGAGCAGCTCCAGCAATTCGGCGTCCGCGGTGCGCAACGACGCGCAGAACACCGGTAGCGCGTTCCCTCCGGCGTCCTCGACCGCTCGGCACAGCGCCTGCACGTAGCCGGTGTTCCCGGCGAGGTGCTGTGCGCGGTAATAGAGCACAGCGACGATGGGCCCGTCGTTATCGGCCGATGCCCGCTGCAGCACGCCCCAGTTCGGGGTGGTGGCAGGCGGCGCGAAGCCGAAGCCCGTCATCAACAATGTGTCAGAGAGAAACGCGTACAACTGCCGCAGATTCTCGACCCCACCCTGTGCCAGGTAGAGGTGGGCCTGCAGCGCGACACCCGCGGGAGTCGTGGAATGGCTCATCAACTCGGCGTCCGGGGCCTGCTCGCCGCTCACCACGACGGTCGGCACGCCGCTGGCCGCGAGGGTGTCGATGCCGTCCTGCCAGGCGCGGTACCCACCGAGAATGCGGACCACGACGATGGCTGCGGCAGCGGCGAGTTCTTCGAGTTCGCCGTCGACCAGCCGTGACGGGTTCGCCCACCGATAGCCTGCTCCGCTGGCGCGCGCCGTCATCAGGTCGGTATCGGACGTGGACAACAGCACGACCGTCGGCGGCTCAGTCGGCGAAGTCACTCACCATTACTACCGCATGCGTTCAGCGGCACCGGCTGCCGCCCGCGCCCGGGTCAGTGCCGAAACCAGCGGCTGTAGGTGCTCTCGGGATATCCCAGCCCGAGGGCGCCGATGAGCAGGAGCCCGAGAAAGCCGAAGAAAATCAACTCGAACATGGTCGTTCCTTCCTGACTGCCGCGCTTACTAGACACGCGTGCAGTTATCAAGAACGTACTGTTCAGACGGCGGAAAAGGGTCAACATGTGTGGCACGGATCACTAGAACCAATAGTGTGGTCGCAGTCACATTCAGGCGGTTCGGATGTCGAAATCGTCGAGCTCGGGCGAGCTCAACAATTCGCGGTGCCGCACCGGACGCCAAGGGAACAGCTCGGGCAGACCATCCTTGCCGAGATACCAGCTGTTGCAGCCCGAAACCAGATCGTTTGCGGCATAGCAGCTTTCATCTGTTCGTTGTAGTCCTTGGTCGCGACCTCGGTCGGCGTGGCCGCGCTGATCCGCCCCTGACGGAGCTGATCGATCCACCACAGCACGTAGTCGGCCTGAGTTTCGGCGATCATCACCAGCGACTGGGTGCCGATTGGTGAGTGCGGACCCATCAGCATGAACAGATTCGGAAAGCCCGGTACCGCCACAGAGCGGTAGGCGTGCGGTCCCTCGGCCCATGCATCGTTCAGAGAGAGGTCGTTGTCACCGACGATCTCCATCGGACGGCAGTAGGCGCGGGCATCGAACCCCGTGGCGAGCACCAGGAGGTCCACCTCGTGGAGTACGCCGTCAGAAGTGAAGACGCCCGTCGGTTCGATGCGGTCGATCGCTTCGGTAACGAGATGGACGCCCGGCTTCTGAATGGACTGGTAGTAGTGCCCGGCCAGAATCTGGCGCTTGCACATCGCGTGATAGTTCGGTGTGAGTTGACGGCGAAGCTCGGGGTCACGCACCGACAACCGCAGATTCCAGCGGCACAGCGCGGACATCATGCGGCGCTGCCAGCCCGGTTCGACGGCGGCGCGGCCGAGCGATGCCCGCTCGATGTATGTCTGCCAGAAGCGGTAGGCGAGTGTGTTGAGAACCGGCCACCGCGCCAGGGCCGCCTTGGTGAGCCGTGAGTAACGCAGGTTCGGAGTGGGAAAGACCCACTGTGGTGTACGTTGAAATATGCTGAGGCTCTTCACATTACCGCCGAGTTCGGCAGTGATCTGGACGCCGGTCGAGCCGGTGCCGATCAGGCCGATTCGTTTGTCGGCCAACGAAACCGAGTGATCCCACCGCGACGAATGAAACGACGGCCCGGCGAAGGTTTCGAGGCCAGGGATGTCCGGATACCGCGGTATGCGCAGCACACCGGTCGCAGTGACGAGAACGTCGAAAGCTTCCACGCCGTCGGCGGTGCCGACCCACCACCGTCCCTCGCGGTAGCGCGCCGACGTGACCTCAGTGCCGAACCGGATGTGTGATCGGATCCCGCGCTCGGTGGCAACTTGACGGAAGTACGACTGGATCTCAGGACCTGGCGACATCAGCCGTGACCACTGCGGGTTCGGCCGGAAGGAATACGAGTAGAACCGCGAGGGGACGTCACACGACAGCCCTGGATAGGTGTTGTCGCGCCAGGTCCCTCCCACCTCGGCGGCCGACTCGAAG
>CAZOIX010000570.1:0-3617 GCA_964579685.1 uncultured Mycobacterium sp. | reverse complement strand
CTGGTGCAGGACGGTTCGCTCGGCGAGGCGCTGGCAGCCGCACCCGTCGGCGCGCCGGATGTCGAACCCGTCGGCCCGGGCGACATCGGCGCGCTGTTCTTCACCTCCGGCACGACCGGGGCGTCGAAGGCCGTCGCCACCTCGTGGCACTATCTGTTCACGGCCGCAGCGGCCGTCGCATCGTCGTGGGAACTCGAACCCGGGGACACGCTGTGGACCGCCATGCCGCTGTTTCACCTCAGTGCCGCGCCCACGGTGCTGGTGCCGATGCTGTTCGGCGGCACCAGTGTGCTGGCCGCGGCCTTCCACCCGCGCGGGGTGTGGGATGAGATACGACGCTGTGGTGCGGTCGGATTCGCCGGCGCCGGCGCGATGGTGTCCATGCTGTGGAATCTGCCGCCGGATCGCCGCGATGCGGAACTCGGCATCCGCTTCATCTCGGCGGCGCCGATCGCCGCGGATGTGTATCGCGAGATCGAGGCGCGTTACCGCTGTCGCATCGTGACGATGTACGGCATGACCGAAGCGTTCCCGATCGCCTACAAGGCGGTTTCCGACGACGGCAAGCCGGGTACCTCTGGACGGGTAAGTCCGGTGTTCGACGTGCAGATCGTTGACGGGCAGGGTCGTCAATTGCCTTCCGGGATGGTCGGCCAGATCGTCTGCCGGGCGCGGACAGCACATGCGATGAGCGAGGGGTATGTGGTGTCGGCGTCCGGCAGCGTCGGCCTGCACGTGCAGCCCCACCCGGAGTGGTTCGGCACCGGGGACCTCGGATCGCTCGACGACGAGGGCAACCTCACGTTTGTCGACCGTGCGAAGGATTCCCTGCGGCGGCGCGGCGAGAACGTCTCGTCCGTGGAGGTCGAGCGCATCGTGATGGGCCACCCCGCCGTATCGGAGGCCGCGGCGGTCGGCGTTCCCAGCGACCTCGGAGAAGACGACATCTTCGTCGTGGTGGCGCTGCACGACGGTGCGACAGTGGATTTCGCGGAACTTCTGGACTTCTGTTCGGCGCGCATGCCGTACTTCTGCGTGCCGCGATACCTCGAAACGATCGATGAGATTCCGAAGAACGTCATCGGACGCGTCCGCAAGGACGTGCTCCGCAGCAGGGGACTGGGCGCCGATGCCTGGGACCGCGAAGCGCACGGCTACGTGCTCAGTCGGTAGGAGATCAGAAGATGTCGATGACATACCAACAGCAGTTCGTGCTGGACGCACTGGCGGGCCGGGCAGCGATTCTCAATCTGGATGCGCGCCACGATCGGCTGTACTCCGCCGGTGACCTCATCGGATGGATCACGACTTTTCGTCACTCGGGGGCCACGTACATGCGGTCGGGGGAATCGTTCACCGATTTGCGTGGGGCGTTCGACGGCGGCGGCGGCGCCCGGCTGGTCACCGTCGATCATGAGATCACCGTCGACGGCATCGACGCGACCCAGAAATGTGTGGTTTTGCTGCTGCGTGACAACCGGCTCGAGGCCTCGGGCACATTCACCGACCGGCTCGTCTACGAGCGGGGAGGCTGGTATTTCACGTCACGTGAACTCGAATGGGATCACGTACCGCACGAGAGTGCGCTACCCGTGTGAGCGAGGGCATCAGGTACGAGTTCGCATTCGGTACCTACGAGGACGCCCTGGGTATGGTCGGAGTCCGCACCCCGCCCAGATATGCGGGCACAGCGGTCAGTGGAGCGCGTATTCAGCATTTCGCATCGATGGTGCGTGATCCCAACCCCGCCTATTGGGACGCCGAGTTCGCCGGCGAACAGTGGGGTGGTCTGCTCGCTCCGCCTGCGTTGCTGATGGGCTGGCTGATCCCGCCGCCGTGGCTGCCCACCGACGAGCCGCCCGTGCCCTCGATCACGATCCGCGTGCCGCTACCCGGAACGACTTTCATCAACGCCTCCAACGACGTCGAGTTTCCCGCCCCCATCGTCGAAGGTGATCGCCTCCATGTCGTCGAGGAGGTCGTCTCGGTATCGCCCGAGAAGACGACCCGGGTGGGAACGGGACACTTCGTGCAGACCTGCGACCAATTCCATCGCGCTGACGGCGCATTGGTGGCGATCAACCGAAACACGTTGTTCCGGTTCACCCCTGCGGGCCAGTCGTGACCCGGTACCGGCGTCTGTTGTGGGACGACGTCGTCGTACCCACCGAGCTCGACGATGTGATCGACACCATCGACTACCAGCGTGTCGCCATGAACCCCGGCGCGACATGGGACTATTTTCCCGGGCATTTCGATCCCGACTACGCACGCCGGCATGGTCATCCGACAATCTTCGTCAACACCATGCACACCGCGGGTTTCGTTGATCGGATCGCCATCGGCTGGGCCGGGCCCTACAGCAGGGTGGTGCGTCGAAAGGTGTCCCTGCTGGGCTCGTTCTATGCCGGCGATTCGATGGTCGGCCGTGGCCGCGTGGTCGGCAAGCACGTCGACACGGCGGGCGATGTCCAGCGCCAACTGGTGGACCTCGAGATCGCCGTCTACAACCAACGCGACGAATTGTGCTGTCCTGCAGAGGTCACGCTCGAGATCGGCTAGGGAACGACGTCAGGCGAGGTCGGGCAGCTTGCCCGCGCTCACCGTCGACTGCAGCTCGACGTATTCCGAGAGTCCCTCGCTGCCGAACTCGCGTCCGATCCCCGACTGCTTGAATCCGCCGAACGGAGCGGTGGTGTCGAGTGTGTACATGTTGATGCCGTAGGTGCCCGCCCGGACCTGGGCGGCGATCTCCAGGCCGTGGGCCACGTCGGCGGTCCAGACGGAGCCGGCGAGCCCGTAGTCGGTGTCGTTGGCGATCCGCACGGCGTCGGATTCGTCGGTGTACCTCAGCACGGTCAGCACCGGGCCGAAGATCTCCTCGCGCGCGATCTTCATGTCGTTGTTCGCATCGGTGAACAGCGTGGGCTGGACATACCAGCCGCGATCATAGGGTTTGTCTCTGCCGCCCAACACGATTCGCGCGCCCTCGTCGAGGCCGGCCTGGATGTAGGAGCCCACGCGGTGCTGCTGGCGTTGCGCGACGAGTGGGCCGATGTCGGTGGTGTCGTCGGCGGGGTCGCCGACCTGGAGACCGCTCATCATCTCGGCAAGTGCCTCGACGACCTCGTCGTGTTTGCGTTCGCTGACCAGGATCCGGGTCTGCGCGACGCACGCCTGACCGTTGTTCATCAGGCTGGCCATCTTCAAGTGGTTGACGGTGTGGCCGATGTCGGCGTCGTCGAGGATGATCGCCGCCGACTTGCCGCCGAGTTCGAGGCTGACCCGCTTGAGTTGTTCACCACACAGCGCGGCGATGTGCCGTCCCGTCGCCGACGATCCGGTGAACGAGATCTTGTCGACACCGGGATTGCGGACCAGGCTCTCGCCGGTCTCCCTGCCGCCGGGGACGATCGACACCACGCCGTCCGGCAGGTCGATCTCCTCCAGCATTTCCGCCAACCACATGGCGTCCAAAGGCGTTTCGGGCGCCGGCTTGACCACGACGGTGCAACCCGCGATCAGCGCGGGAATCATCTTCGGCATGATCAGGAACTGCGGCACGTTCCAGGGCACGATCGCGCCGACCACGCCGACCGGGGCGCGCCGCAGGTGCA
>CAZOIX010000569.1:0-3624 GCA_964579685.1 uncultured Mycobacterium sp. | reverse complement strand
ATTCGGGCGCATCGCGTGCGGCGAGGCGCTCCCAGAAGCCGGCGCCGTTGTCGGGCGGACCGCCGTCTCCGAACGTACTGGTAATGACCACCACGTCGCGGGGAGCTGTGATGTCGGCCGGCACCAGGTCGTCCATGTTCAGCAGAGACGCCCCCGGGATGCGTCCGGCCAACGTCGTGGCGAATTCCTCCGCATTTCCGGTCTGTGATGCCCACAGCACCAGGGGCCCGTCTCCGATGGGTTCCTGCGACGGCACGGCTTCCGTTTGCCTCGAGGTCCGGCCCGCGAGTAGACCGTTGATCCACACTCGTACCTCGTTGGTGACCGGTGCGGACTCGGGCAGCACGGGTGAGCTCGCGAGGGCTTCTAGCCCGCTCAAAAACCCTGCGACGTAGAGCTTCTCGTTGTCGTTCAACGTCGGCGATGCCACAGGGCGCAGGCTTACCGCACAGGCCTTGTACTCCGGCTGCAGCGAGTCGGGGTCCACGGCGTCGTTGGTGAGCGCGTTGACGGTCAGGTACTCACCGTGCTCGTCGTTCCAGTGGAAGGGGACGAAGCAGGTACCCTGCCGCACGCGGTCGGATACCACTGCGGGAAGTACCGCGCGGCCGCGCCGCGTGGTGAGCTCGACGGCCTGGTCGGCGATGATGTCGAGGGCGGTCGCATCGGTGGGGTGGACTTCGACGAAGGGTCCGCTGTTGAGCTTGTTGAGCTTGTCGACCCTGCCGGTCTTGGTCATGGTGTGCCATTGGTGTTGCAGCCGGCCGGTGTTGAGCACCAACGGATAGTCGTCGTCGGGCAGCTCACGCGCGTCCATGTGCGGCCGGGCGTGGAACACCGCGCGCCGCGACGGAGTCGGAAAAGCCAGCCGTGGCGCGTGGCCGTCGTCCTCGACGTAGTAGTCCTGGCTGACACCGTCGTTGAGGTAGCGGACCGGATGGCGATCGTCCTCGTCGTCGGGCGGGCAGGGCCACTGCAGCGACGTCGTCCGCAGTCGTGCATAGCTGGCGCCGCGAAGGTCGTAGCCGGTCTTCGGGTTTGAGAAGCGTCGGATCTCGTCGAAGATCTGCTCGCTGGAGGCGTAGGTGAAGTGCTCCCCATAACCGAGGTGTGTTGCGACCTGGCAGATCAGCTGCCAATCGGGGCGTGATTCCCCGGCTGGTGGCAGGGACTGCTGGAGCAGAGTGAGGTTGCGTTCGGAGTTCACCATCACGGCATCGGACTCCGCCCATAGGGTCGCGGGCAGCACGATGTCGGCGTAGCGGTTGGTTGCGGTGTCGCGGTAGGTGTCCTGCGTGATGACGAGTTCGGCGGCTTCCAGCCCGGCGATCACTGACGACCGGTTAGCCACGGTGGCAACGGGATTGGTGCAGATGATCCAGCATGCCTTGATGCGGCCGTCGGCGAGTTGGCTGAACATGTCGATGGTGCCGGGCCCGACATCGGAGCGGATGGTGCCCGGTTCCAGTGCCCATTGCTGTTCGACGAAGGCCCGGTCGTCCGCGGAGAGCACCGAGCGCTGGCCGGGCAGACCGGGTCCCATGTAGCCCATTTCCCGGCCGCCCATCGCGTTGGGCTGCCCGGTGAGCGACATCGGCCCGCTGCCGGGACGACAGATGGCGCCGGTCGCCAGATGCAGGTTGCAGATCGCGTTGGTGTTCCAGGTGCCGTGGGTGCTCTGGTTCAGTCCCATCGTCCAGCAGCTCATCCACTCTGGCGCCTCGGCGATCATCCGGGCCGCGGTCCGGAGGTCCGCTTCTGCGAGGCCGGTGATCTGTGCGACCACCTCGGGTGTGTAGTCGGCCAGAAACGTGGGCATGGTGTCCCAGCCGTCGGTGTGTTCGGCGATGAAATCCGCATCGATGTCGTTGTTTTCGACGAGAAGATGCAGAAGGCCGTTGAGCAGGGCCAGATCGGTGCCGGGCCTTATCTGCAGGAAGAGGTCGGCGTGTTCGGCCGTCGTGGTACGGCGGGGGTCCACCACGATCAGCTTGGCCCCGGTCTTGAGGCGGTCGGCCATCCGCAGATACAGGATGGGATGGCAATCGGCCATGTTTGAACCGATGACGAAGAAGAGGTCGGCGCAGTCGAAGTCGGCGTATGACCCCGGTGGACCGTCGGCGCCGAGCGACTGCTTGAAACCCGTTCCTGCACTTGCCATGCACAACCGCGAGTTCGACTCGATGTGTACCGTTTGCAGGAAACCTTTTGCCAGTTTGGTGGCGAGATACTGGGCCTCGATCGACATCTGGCCCGATACGTAGAGCGCAACCGCGTCCGGTCCGTGCTCGTCGACGATGGCCCGCAGCCGGCGCCCTGCCTCGGCGACCGCGTCGTCGACGGCTACGGGGACCAATTCATCGCCACGGGCCGGGCGCATCATTGCTGACGTCAGCCGTCCGTCGTCGGCGGCCATCATCTCGGCGTGCGTCGCCCCCTTCGTGCACAGCCTGCCGAAGTTGGTGGGGTGCAACTTGTCTCCGGTGACCCTTGCGATGACGGGTCGGGCGGTATCGGAGTTCACGACGCTGTGAACTTCGATACCGCAGCCGACACCGCAGTACGAACATGCCGTACGGGTGGTCCTCACCGGTGACTTAGGAACCATTCTGAACGACGGTTCCCATCTGACGGTCACACACGCGCCTGCGCCATTCTGCTGCCCTTGCGGAGGTAGAAGTACCAGGTGACCAGCAGCATCAGGATGAAGAAAGCGACATAAAACCTTAGTGCGGGCTCAATGTTGCCGAACTGCGCCTTCGACCATGCATACGCAAGCGGCACCACGAACCCGCCGAACGCACCAACAGATGAAATGATGCCGAGTGCCCCGGCGGCCTGCCTGCGCATTTCGATCATGGTGTGCGGGGCGCCGCCCGCGTCCTCGCCTTTCACCTTGAAGATCTTCGAGATCATCCGGTAGGTCGAGCCGTTGCCAATCCCGGTCGCGATGAACAGCAGCATGGCACTGATGAAGAAGATCGGGAGGTTCTTCGATTGGACTGACCACAGTCCAGTAGCGGCGCCGACGGCCAGCATGACGAAGCTCACGGCTGTGATGCGGGCACCTCCCGTCCGATCGGACAACCAGCCCCCGAACGGTCGAGCGACCGACCCAATGCCTGCGCCGAGGAATGCCCAGGCCAACGCGATGTCACCGCGGTCGAACACGGTCTTCAGCAGCGTCGGAAAAGCTGCCGAATAGCCGATGAAGGATCCGAATGTCCCGATGTACAAAAACGACATGACCCATGTGTCGGTGTGCCGCAACGACTGCCAAACGGGTCGGACATCGGCCTTGGCCTCAGACAGATTGTCCATGAAAAGCCATGCGCATACCGCTGCCGCAATGGCGAACGGCACGTAGAAAAGCCCGGCCATCGACAGTGCGACACCCGCGCCTGCCGTAATCACCAACGGAATGATTTTTTGCACGACGGCCACACCGATGTTCCCGCCGGCGGCGTTGAGCCCCAGTGCCCAGCCCTTCTCCTTTTCGGGGTAGAAGAAGGAGATGTTCGCCATCGACGAGGCGAAGTTGCCACCGCCGAAACCCGCGGTGGCCGCAATGGCGAGCAGCAGTCCGAAGGAGATGCCCGGATTGGAAACTGCCCAGGCCAGGGA
>CAZOIX010000568.1:0-3625 GCA_964579685.1 uncultured Mycobacterium sp. | reverse complement strand
TGTTGCAGGATCTCATTGGAACCGTTTGCCGCCCAAAGATTCTCGACGCCGAGGTCGACTCCGGTCTGGGCCGCCAGATACGCAGCCAGGTCGGTGCGCAGCGCCACCGCATCACGGTCGGGATAGCGGTGCAGGTCGCCGGCAACCGCTCGGACCGACGCCGTCACGTCGTCCACCAGCGCCTTCGTCGGGGGATGTGGATTCTCGTTGGTATTGAGCCGCACCGGCACCTGCAGCTGCGGCGCGCCGTAGGGCGACTTGCCACGCAGGTCCTCGCGCAACGGCAGATCGGCCAACGTCACCTTTCTGCCAGGGGTCACGTCTCGAACCTCCGCCGCACCGCTTCCCCATGAGAGGGCAGGTTCTCGGCCTCGGCGAGCGTGATCACGTAGCCGGACACATCCTTGAGCGCGGCCTCGTCGTAGTCGACGACGTGGATGCCGCGCAGGAACGTCTGCACCGATAGTCCGCTGGAATGCCGGGCACAACCCGCGGTGGGCAGCACATGGTTGGAGCCCGCACAGTAGTCACCGAGGCTCACAGGAGAGTAGGCGCCGACGAACACCGCGCCTGCCGAACGGATCCGGAACGCCACGTCGCGGGCATCGGCGGTCTGGATCTCCAGATGCTCGGCTGCGTATGCGTTGACGGTGCGAATCCCCGCGTCGAGGTCGTCAACCAATACCGTCGCCGACTGCTTACCGCTCAATGCCGCCGTCACTCGCTCATGGTGGACGGTGGTGGCCAGCTGCTTCGCCAGTTCTCGATCGGTGGCGTCAGCCAGATCTGGGCTTGTCGTGACGAGCACACTGGCCGCCATCTCGTCGTGTTCGGCCTGGCTGATCAGATCAGCGGCCACGTGCACCGGGTCGGCGGTGTGATCGGCGAGGATCGCGATTTCGGTCGGCCCCGCCTCTGCGTCGATGCCGACCTGTGAGCGGCAGATCCGCTTGGCCGCAGTGACGTAGATGTTTCCGGGTCCGGTGATCATGTCGACCGGCGCCAACTCGGCCCCATCGGTGTCGGTGCCGCCGTAGGCCAACAGGGCGACGGACTGTGCGCCGCCGACGGCCCACACTTCCTCGACACCCAGTAGCCGCGCCGCGGCCAGGATCGTCGGGTGCGGCAGGCCGTCAAACCCGCGCTGGGGTGGACTGGCGATCACCAACGAATCCACACCCGCGATCTGTGCGGGCACGACGTTCATCACCACACTGGACGGATAGACGGCGTTGCCGCCGGGCACGTACAGGCCCACACGCTCGACCGGTACCCAGCGCTCCGTCACCGTGGCACCAGGAGCCAACGTCGTGGTCGTATCGGTTCTCCGCTGGTCTGTGTGCACCGCACGCGCACGTTCGATGGCCACCTCGAGCGCCGTGCGGACATCGGACGGCAGCTCATCAAGTGCGCGTTGTAGATGCCTGCTGGGCACCCGCACGCGCGCCGGGCGGACGCCGTCGAACGATTCGCCGAATTCCAGGGCGGCTTCGGCGCCGCGTGCGGCCACTGAATCGACGATGGGGCGGACCTTCGGTACGACCGCGTCGACGTCGACGCCACCACGTGGCAACGTCGCCCGCAGGCCGGCGGCCGACAGCTCGGCACCCCGCAGATCGATGCGGGACAAAAGGGGTGACGATGCGCTCACGCAGCCATTGTCCCAGAACAGGCCAAATCGATATCGCCGCGGCGAGCGCTGGTGGCGCTGGAGTCAGGTGAGGACTGGTCTACTTGCAGAGATCGGTGATGGTGGTGTTGGAGGCGTCGGCCTCTTGCAGTCGGGCGGCCTGATCGGGATCGGCGTTCGGAATGCCCGCGATCGAGCGCGCACCGATGTCCATCAGCTGGTTTCCGAACGTGCGGACGGCATCCGCCAACTCCGATGGGGTGTCCGGCTGCAGACGCGCCAGAAGATACTGCCCACCACCAAGGAGTGACAAGCGAGCATTGGCTGCCACGGCCGCCACGCCGGCGACGTTTTCCGGCCCGCCCGGGGCCTGCATATTGGTATTCAGCTGGACGCCGTTGCGGACCACGTTGAACGCCTCGCACACGCTTGCCTTCGGATCATCGGTCGTGGCGCCGGTGAAGACGGAAATCGGCTGGGCCGGCTCCGATTGCGCCTGCGGCGGCGGCTCTTTCACCAATGCCCAGATGGCCACACCCACTGCGACAAGGGCGACGACCAGCGCCACGACCGAAACAATGGACCCCCGCGAAGACTGCGCTGTCTCAGACATGCGGCCGATAGTAGTGGCTGTCGTCAGCGCCGCGTAGCAAACCCCGATTCTGGCAACACGCTCCGTGTCCGGACCGTGACCATTTCCCCCGCTTGACCTGGGACGAACGCCGATCAGCAAACTTCAAATCGATCGCGCCATTCGGCGTGTTGAAGTCAAGATCATCAATATTGACGTTGCCGTCGCAATAATTACGCACTCAAATATATGATCTTGATAGTTAGCTAGAGCATCGCTTGTATATGGCCGATGAGCCCTGCGGAAGAAATTTACTGTGGCGATAATATCCGCTATACGAAATGCTGGCGAACGTCACTTCGGGGTGGCCAGAGTCTTCTGCAGCGTTAACCGATTGCGGACTTCTGTGCAGGTCAGTCCGATTTATCCTGTTCATATGGGGTGTTTTCTGTTCGTCTCATCACGATCAGACATTGCTGAGCGGCCGCCTCGCGGACCGGAAATCGCTTGCTTAAGCAAGTTCTTCCGACGCTCAAATTTACGAACACGTCAAACCTTACGATCAGGAACTAAACATTTTTTGACTGATTTTGGAAAGTTGCTAGATAAATTCTGTGAGAGGTGTCAATATGTCTGTGATCGGAATCAACTGATTAGCTGACTACCAGAGTGAACACTGCGGTCTAGCCACTCGGCCACAGGCTTCGCGAACGGATGTCGGAGTCGTCGGGGTAACTGGGTCGCTCGATCCGGGTCGACAGAAGGGGAGATGAATGTCCAATACAACGATCGCCGGTAAACACCGCGCGGCATCAGCACGAGGTACCGTCGCGCGTCGCGCGGTCGGCGGGGCCATGCTCGGGGGAGCCATGACCGCGGGGTTCGTCGGGTTCGGCACGATCGGCAGCGCGCAGGCCGCACCGGATTGCTCCAACCCGGTCAGCTGCGTCACGACGAGCTTGACGTCGTCGCTCATCGGCAGTAGCGGCGACACCAGTGCCAGCAGCAGTTTCTACGATCCGGGCCGATTCATCACCGCGGCCGATCCCATTCTCGACAACCCGCTCACGATGGTGTTCACCTTCGGGATGATCGGCAATGGCGCCGACGGCAATGCGCTACACCCCGACGGCTACAACGGCGGGTTCCTGTTCGGTAGCGGCGGTAACGGCTACAGCCCGAGCGCGGTCGAGGCCGCTGCCGGCATCCAACCCGGCAACGGCGGCAATGCCGGCTTCTGGGGCGGCAACGGCGGCAACGGCGGCAACGGCGCCAGCGCGACCTACCTCGGAAACGACAGAGTCAACTCCGCACAGAACGGCGGCAACGGCGGTAGCGCCGGCATGGTCGGCAACGGTGGGCATGGCGGCAACGGCGGCGACGACGACAACCCGGGTGACGGCCTTTTGAACGGGGGAGTCGCG
>CAZOIX010000567.1:0-3641 GCA_964579685.1 uncultured Mycobacterium sp. | reverse complement strand
GTGTTGGTGACGGTGATGAAATCCCGGCCGGCGGTCCTGCGCACCGCCGTCAGTTCGACGTCGACGACCAATTCGTCGCCGGCGACGATCGGGCGGTGCTGCTCGAAGACTTCCTCGGTCTGCAGATAGGTGTCGTAGCCGACGACGATCTGTTCGAACATGCGGCGATTGCAGCTCATGCCCGGGGTCGACGTGAACGTCACCGGTGCCACCAGCTCCGAGTAGCCCAGCTCAGCGGCGGCGGCGACGTCCCAGTGCGCGGGGTGATAGTCCTGCACCGCGCGGGCATACTCGCGCAGCTTCTCGCGGCCGACCAGGTAGGTGCCGTCCATCTGGTACCAGTGGCCGAGGCGCTCTTCGACCAGTGATGTCTCTGCCGGTGCAGACATGGGTGCTCAACTTTTCTACCGGCCCGTTCAGTGAAGCCGACTTCAGCACACTAGCGGGCGGCCCGCTCGACGCGCTGTGCTGCCACCTCGAGCTGGTCCCTTTCGGTGGTGTCGAAGTCGGACGACGCGACGGTGGCACGTAGTCGGTGCAGCTGTGCATACACCGGTGCGGGGTCGTCGACGTGGTAGGCGAGTTCTTCCAGGAGTCGGAACAACCGCGCCATGACCTGGGTATCCGATGACCCATACCGGCGCGGCTGGCTGATGCCCTGGTCGATGAAGTCAGCCAGATCCGGGCGGCAGAGCACGACCCGTAGCACGCCGTCACTGTCGTCGATCAGCACCGGGCCGAGGTCGCGTGCGGCGAGTTGGCACAGCAGGGCCGAAATGTGCCCGAGCGCGTGGACCGCTGTGGTCGGGTCGTTGATACCCGGCGAGAGCGCCTTGTTCGCCACGTCGGTGAGCTGGCGCAGGCCGTAACCGACGTCCTGGGCCGCCGTGCGTTCGTATCCGATTCCGATCGCACCGGCGACGGCGTCTTGGAGAGCGTCAACCGCGTCGTCGTCGAGCCGGCCGTTCTGCGACCACGCCGTCCCGACCGGCACACCTTCGATCAAGGAACTCCCGGGGTGGCAGTCGATGACCAAGACCGCGTCGGCATCGATCGCCGCTGAGAGCAGTTCGCGCTCGTTGATACTCGTCAGGAAACCCGATGCGGGGGCGTTCAGCGCCGTGGCGTCAGGCGGCGGCACCGGCACCGACTGGTCGCGTCTGGCCTTGTCCCGCGGCTGCGTCGCGAGACGCACGGTGGCACTGGCGTCGTCGTGAACGTCGCGCAACATGGTCTCGACCCGGATCTGACGGGCGAGGTGGGCCAAGAACAGCACCAGCCCCAGCACGCTGATGAGGGCGAGCACGAACGCGACCGTCACCGAGATCTTCGGCACGAAAGCGGCGCCACCGTCGTCGCCAGTGCGCACGGCGCGCAGGACGGTCAGGGAGAACGTGAAGGTGGACAGGAAGATCGCGAGCGTCGACTGGACGAAGATGTCGCTGGCGAAGGTGCGCAGCAGCCGCGGCGAGAACTGGCTGCTGGCGAGTTGCAGCGTCACCACCGTCAACGAGAACGTCAGGGAGGTGACCGTGATCAGGGAACTGGCGATGGCGTCGAGCAACGTCGATGCGGCACTGGCATCCCCACCGAACAGCGTCGCGCCCAACCAGGGCGGCAACCGCTCACCGAGGTAGGAGTCGGCGCGCGGCAGGAATACGCCCGCCACTGCGGCCAGCACGACGCCCGCGGCGGGCAATGGCCACAGTTGCGTACGTGCTGTCTCGCGGGCGGAGGCGAAGAACGTCATCGACCGGTTACCCGTGGCGGCGCGGTCGGTAGGCACATTCGAGGCGTACCCGCAGGCACGGGCCGGTAACCCCATCGGGCGGGGCCGACGCCGTCAGCGTGGCAGGGCGGACTCGAAGAACGCGAGCTCCAGCTGCATCGCCCGCCGGTAGGCGCAGCTGACGGCCGGGCCGTCGTCGCCATGTTGGTCGAGCAGGCCTTCGAGCGCCGAGGCCAGGGTGGCGAAACCGGGGTCGTCGTAGGTCTGTACCCACTCCGCGTACTGTCCCGCCGCGTCGGCGTCCAACGACGACCCGAGCCACGCGTACAGACGCATGCACGGCGTCATCGCCGCGAGGATCTCGCCCACACCCCGGGTGGCGGCGGTGGCGAGCAGGAAGTCGGTGTAGGCCAGCGTGGCAGGCGATGGTGCGATGTCCGCCATGTCGATGCCCCACCGCGCGGCATAGGAGTTGTGCAGACCCAACTCGTCGCCGACCCCGCCGATCAAACGGGCCAATGCCAGCAGCGTCGGTGTGTCGGGGCTGCGCGTCAGGGCCAACGCGTACGCGCGGGCGAAGGATTCGAGGAAGAACGCGTCTTGGGCGACATAGCCGGCGAAGATCTCGCGGTCCAGCGATCCGTCACCGAGTCCCCTGACGAACGGATGCGCCAGTGCGGCGGCGGCCAGATCTTCGTTGGCAGACCACAATCGGCGGGAAAGGCTCATGCCAGCGCCATCTCCCAGAACGCCACCTCATGCGTGAGCACCTCGGCGACGACGTCGCCATGCGTGTCGGGGTGCGCCACTTCGCCGAGCGCGTCGACATAGGCGGCGAACGCGGGCGTGGTCCAGTGGTCCACGAACTCACGGAACGATGACGTGGTCGAGATCGCCGAGGACCATGCGTCCAGGTACACCTTCTCGATCACCCACAGCCCCGTCAGCGCCATGTCGGCGGGCATGGTGTCCATCCGTACCAGCAGCTCGCGGTAGGCGAGCGTGGCTCCCAGCGCCGGCTGCCCCAGCTCGATACCGCGCCCGCCGGCCTTGACCTCGAACCAATCCAGCTCGTCGACCAGCGCGACACATCCGCCCGCGAGCACGCCCTGAGCCCGACGCGGTGCCCGCGCGAGCAGCCGCGCCTGAAAGGGGAGCAGGTCGGCGACGAACAGCTCGTCCTGGATCAGCCAGCGATCGAAGGCCGCGTCGGCCAGGGTGCCGTCACGGACCGCGTCGAGAAACGGATGCCGCGTCGCGGCGTTCCACAGGGCATCGGCCACGTCCGAAACACTAGTCATCCCGCCCATACGTCTTCGACGTAGCGGTCGGTCTGCACCAGCCCGTTGAGCCAGCCCTGAGCCTGTTCTTCGTCGGCTTCGCACCGCGCCCGGTAGATGTCGAGGAATGCCCGGCGTACCGCGGGCGCCATCCTCGCGCCGTCGCCGCACACGTAGACGTGCGTGTCCTTGGCGGGGTCGCCGAGCAGGTCCCAGACCTCGTCGGCGTCGGCGGCGATGCGGTCCTGCACGTACTGCACCCCGTCCTGGGAGGCGCGGGAGAACGCGGGCCGCATCCGCACGATGCCCAGCCTCTCACCCTCCTCGAACTGGTCGCGGAAGATGTAGTCGACGGCCGGGTCACGGACACCGAAGAAGCACAACGCCGAGGTGAATTGCTCTCCGGATTCCTTGGCGGCCAACCGGTCTCCGAGGAATCCGCAGAACGGCGCGACCCCGGTACCCGCGCTGACCAGGATCACGTCACGGCTGGGGTCAGCGCCGGCACGAAAGGCTTGACGGGCAGGATCCACCCTGGCGCGGATCAGCTCACCCGGGGCGATCGCCCCGAGATGGTTGGAGGCCACGCCCTGGAAAAGACCGTGCCCGGACCGCGCCGGCGCGCCGAGGAC
>CAZOIX010000566.1:0-3649 GCA_964579685.1 uncultured Mycobacterium sp. | reverse complement strand
GTTCGAGAAGGCGCCAGGCACGCCGGCGATCTCGACCCGTACCGTGTAGACGGGGTGCAGAGGACGGGAACATTCACGGGGGACCGAGACGACGAGTTCGACGCTGAGGACACCGGTGACCGCGATCGACAAAGCGACTGACGCACCCGCCACGGGCGAGCGTGTCGACGCCCGCGCCGCCGCCGCACTACTGTCCGCGGCGCGCAGCATATGCGTGGTCTGCCACGTATATCCCGACGCCGACACCCTCGGTTCCGGGCTGGCGCTGGCGCTGGTACTCGATCACGCAGGCAAGAGTGTTCAGGTCGGCTTCGGGGCACCGGCCACACTGCCCGAATCGCTGCAGACGCTGCCAGGCGCGCACCTGCTGGCAGAGCCGGCTGCGCTGCGCCGGGATGCCGATCTGGTGGTCACCGTCGACATTCCCAGCGTCAACCGGCTGGGTGTGCTGCGTGAGCTGGCCGACCCCGACCGTGAGGTGTTGGTCATCGACCACCACGCCTCCAACCGGCTCTTCGGCACCGCCAATTTCGTCGACCCGTCGGCCGACTCCACCACGATGCTGGTGGCTGAGCTCCTCGACGCCTGGGGCAAGCCGATCGATCTCGGCGTGGCGCACTGCCTTTACGCCGGGCTGACCACCGACACCGGATCGTTCCGCTGGGCCAGCGCCCGCGCGCACCGGCTGGCCGCCCGGCTTGTCGATCTCGGCGTCGACAACGCGTCGATCAGCCGCACGCTGTTGGACACGCACCCGTTCGCCTGGCTGCCGATGTTGTCGCGTGTGCTCGCCTCGGCGCAGCTGGTACCCGATGCGGCAGGCGGTCGAGGACTCGTGTATGCCGTTGTGGGGCACCAGGAATGGGAGAACGCGCGGCCTGAGGAAGTCGAGAGCATCGTCGATATCGTGCGTACCACGCAACAGGCGGAGGTGGCGGCCGTCTTCAAGGAGATCGAGCCGGGGCACTGGTCGGTGTCGATGCGTGCGAAGTCCTATGACCTGGCCAGCCTCGCCACCGCATTCGGCGGAGGCGGGCACCGACTGGCCGCGGGCTACTCGGCGACGGGATCTGCCGAGGACGTCGTGCAGGGGCTGCGCGAGGCCCTCCGCTGAATTTGTCAGCCGGCGCCCCACCTGATCCCGCCGACGACCCGGCCGCCCCGCTTGCCACCGGCCGCCGTATCGCGGGATTGGCGCTGCCCGCGCTGGGGGTGCTCGCCGCCGAACCCATCTATCTGCTGTTCGACATCGCTGTCGTCGGTCGCCTGGGGGCAGTGCCGCTGGCAGGCCTCGCCATAGGTGGCCTCATCCTGGCCACGCTCAGTTCGCAGATGACGTTCCTGTCCTACGGCACGACCGCGCGCTCGGCGCGGTTCTTCGGCGCAGGCAACCGCGCGGCCGCGGTCGGCGAGGGTCTGCAGGCCACCTGGCTGGCGCTGGGTCTGGGCTGGCTGATCGTCGCGGTGGTGCAGAGCACCGCCGTACCGCTGGTGGCGGTTCTGGCCGGGGGTGGTGAGGGCGCCGAGATCGCCGACGAGGCCTTGCCGTGGGCCCGCATCGCGATCTTCGGGGTGCCGGCGATCCTGGTCTCGGCGGCGGGCAACGGCTGGATGCGCGGTGTCCAGGACACAGTGCGCCCCCTGCGCTATGTGGTGACGGGCTTCGCGGTCTCGGCGGTGCTGTGTCCGTTACTCGTGTACGGGTGGCTGGGTATGCCGAGGCTCGAGCTCGAGGGCTCGGCGATTGCGAACCTCATCGGGCAATGGTTCGCGGGGCTGCTCTTCCTCCGCGCCTTGTACGTCGAGCGGGTGCCGGTGCGCATTCAGCCCGCCGTGCTGCGGTCTCAGGTGGTGCTGGGACGCGATTTGCTGTTGCGCACCTTGGCATTTCAGGCGTGTTTCGTCTCAGCGGGTGCCGTGGCCGCCAGGTTCGGCGCCGCGGCCGTCGCGGCCCACCAGGTGGTGCTGCAACTGTGGAACTTTCTTGCCCTGGTGCTGGACTCCCTGGCCATTGCCGCGCAGTCGTTGGTGGGTGCCGCGTTGGGGGCCGTCCAACTGGCGCCCGCGAAATAGGTGGCGTGGCGGGTCACCATCTTCTCGACGCTCGCGTCGGCGGTACTGGCAGGTGTGCTCGCCGTCGGCGCCTCGGTCTTTCCGAGTGTCTTCACCGACGACCGTGCGGTCCTCGACGCGATCGGCGTCCCGTGGTGGTTCATGGTGGCGCAACTGCCCGTCGCCGGAATCGTTTTCGGGCTGGACGGCGTGCTGCTGGGTGCCGGCGACGCCAAGTTCATGCGCAATGCCACGTTGATCAGCGCACTGGTGGGGTTCCTCCCGTTGATCTGGTTGTCCCTGGCGTTCGGCTGGGGGCTGCTGGGCATCTGGGCCGGGCTGTCGACCTTCATGGTGCTGCGGCTCGTGTTCGTCGGCTGGCGGGCGTTCTCCGGTCGCTGGCTGGTTCCGGGCACTGGCTAGGCTCTTGGATAGGCTCACTGCCATGAAACGGCTCGTGTTCGTTCTTGCCATCGTGGCATCGGCGGGCTTGGTTGCCGCGATCGACGGCGGAACCGAACGTTCCCACCGCTGTCTACGTGGTCATCCGCGAGTCATTCACTCAGGTCGACGACGCCGACCAGTGCGTCGGCGCGGCAGCGCTCGGGCCTGTTCGCAGAGGATCGTCGGTGGTGCTGTCCGAGGGTGCCACTGCGACCGACACCCCCAAAGTCGCCGTCGGTCAGTTCTTCCGCTCCAGGTTCGCAGCCGGCGTCTGCGAGGCGCTCTACATCACCAGCGCCCCGGTCATGCCTACGTTCAACATCCAGTTCGCCGGCCCCGGCGGTGAACTGAGTCCGACGTTCGGTCCGACCCCGTCGGAGCCCGTGACGTATCAGCCGGGAATCGAGCAGTTGGTCCGCGTCGACATTCCCTAGACGCCTATGTCGCCAAGCGTGCGATCACGGTCCAGCCGAACTCGTTGGTCCGCACATCCACGTCGGTGAACCCCGCTGCCGCCAGCCGGGATTCCAGTGTCGACGGGTCGACGGGGTTGTAGTTGTCGCCCTCATGGGCGACGGCCAACTCGTCGCTGCCGAGGCTGTCGCTGGCCACCAGCGGTGCTCCGGGCTGTAGTACGCGCGCGATCTCGGCAAACAACCTGTCCTGCAATTCTGCTGTGGGCACGTGGTGGAGCATGGTGAAACAGGCTGCGCCGGTGAATCTTCCGTCGGCGAATTCGAGCGCGGTGGCATCGCCGTTGACGATGTCGATCGATGGCCGTTGGGCGAACCTTTCGCGGAGCTGGGCGGCGAGCGCACCGTCGATCTCGACCGACGTGAGGCGTGTGGCCGACGCGCCGAGCACGTCGGTGGTGGCGCCGTAGCCCGGCCCGACTTCCAGGACGTCGTCGCCCAGATCGGTCTCCCGCAACGCCCACGGCAGGATCACCTCGCGGATCAGCTGCCGCCACTCGTCACTGCCGCAGTACTCGTGGGCCTCGTTCATCGGACCTGCGCCCGTCCCCGCTCGAACACCGCGGCGCGGTTGGCGGCGATGTCGTCGCCGCTGGCCGAGCGCATCCAGTCGATGGCCGACTCGGCCTCGATCGCCAGGCCGTCGGCGGTGCCTGCGTCGTCGATGCGGTGATAGGACG
>CAZOIX010000565.1:0-3658 GCA_964579685.1 uncultured Mycobacterium sp. | reverse complement strand
GCCGCCCTGCTCGGGACCATCGGTGCGGCCGGCGTGCTCATCGGGCGGGTGGCCGGGCGCGCGGGCGAGCCCGCGGTCATGGCGGCGGCGACGTTTGTGGCGCTGGGCGGGACGTCGCTCGCCCGCACCGGAAACGAGATGGCGGCCTACCTCGCCGAGGGCGACGTGGACAACGCGCGGCGCCTGCTGCCGTCGCTGTGCGGACGCGATCCGTCCGTCCTCGACGCCGGCGGCCTCGCGCGGGCGGCGCTGGAATCGGTCGCCGAGAACACCTCTGATGCGCAGGTCGCGCCGCTGCTGTGGGGCGCCGTCGGCGGGCTTCCGGGGCTGCTGGTGTACCGGGGCGCCAACACCTTGGACGCGATGATCGGCCACCGCTCGCCGCGGTATGCCCGATTCGGCTGGGCGGCAGCCCGTTTCGATGACGCCGCCAACTTCGTCGCCGCTCGTGTCACCGCCGTCCTGGTCGTCGTGTGCGCACCGGTGGTCGGCGGATCTGCTCGTGGAGCGCGGCGTGCGTGGCGGCGCGACGCGGCACGTCATCCCAGCCCGAACGCCGGTGTCGTCGAGGCCGCGTTCGCCGGTGCGCTGGGGGTGCGGTTGGGTGGCCCGACCCAGTACGCCCATCAACTCGAGATCCGCCCGACGCTCGGCGACGGCCCGCCGCCGCAGGTTTCCGATCTCACCCGTGCCGTGCGGTTATCCCGTGCCGTGCAGCTGGGGGCCGCGATCCTCGCGGTGGCGCTCAGCGGCGTCGGCCGTAGCGGTCGGCGAGCTTGGCCTCCGTCGTCACCGGCGCATCCGGCGTCGTCGCCTCTCGGGCGGCTTTTTCCCGTCGGCGCGCCATCAGCTCGGCGCGCACGAAGTAACCAAGGCCGATCGGCGCGATGATGCCGAACGCGATCCACTGGATGCCGTACGACAGAAACGGACCCGCGTCGAGATGGGGCAGCCCGATCACGCCGAGCCCGCCCGGCTGATCCTCGACCAGCTGCAGGTACGAACCCGCCAGCGGTACCCCGGTGACCGTGGCGATCTGTCCGATGTTGATCGAGTAGACCTGCTGTGCGCCGTCCTGGCGGAACGGCTCCTTGCCCTGCACGAGGGCTTCGGAATCCCGCAATCGGGCACTGATGGTCACCTGACCGGTCGGCGGGGCGGGAATCTTGGGGACCCGTGAGCCTCCTTCGGGGCGCACGTAGCCGCGGTTGACGAGCACGGTCGGGCCGCCGTCGACGGCGAAGGGCACCAGCACCTCGAACGCCGGTTCGCCGTCGACCGCCCGCAACCGGGCCAGCACCTGCGACTCGGCCAGGTACCTGCCGGTGGCGGTGACCCGGCGCCACTGTGCATCGGGTGCCGACGAATCCTGTTGCGGGAGCAGCGTTGTCACGGGCACCGGGTCCGCGGTCATCGAGTGCGTGATCTGCGAGTTCTCCCGTGACGTCTTGGTGTTCTTGCCGAGTTGCCACGGTGCCAGCACCGTGAAACACAGGTAGGCGAACGCGACCACCACGACCATCAACGCCAGCCACGACGGCCGCAGCAGAAACGCCAGGCGCCGCATCAGCTCGCGATTCCGCGGTCCGCGAGCTGTTCGTCGACCCACGCGTGCAGGCCCGGTAGGGACGCGTCGATCACCGCGTAGACCTCTTCGAAGTCGTCGTGGCCGCCGTAGTACGGGTCCTCGACGTCGTGCGCGTGCGCCCCCTGCCGCGGGTCGAAGGACCGCAACATGCGCAGCCGGTCCGACTCCACGCCCATGTCCTGCAGCATCCGGACGTGGTTTCGGCCCAGCGCGACGACGAGGTCGGCGGACAGATGGTCGTCGTCGATCTGCGCGGCGCGGTGCGCGGTGGGGTAGCCGTGTGCGCGCAGTACGTGGCTGGCCCGCCGGTCCGCGGGTTCGCCCGCATGCCAGCCGCCCGTTCCGGCGCTCGTCACCCGCACCGTGTCGGCGAGGCCGCGCTCGCTGATCTGGTGGGCGAACATCTTCTCCGCCATCGGCGAGCGGCAGATGTTGCCCGAGCAGATGAAGGTGATGTGCAGGGGTTCAGACACCGAGGACCTCCCGCAGGTCCTCGACCGTCGCGACGTGTGCCCGGGGGGCGGGAGCGTCGGGGCCGTCGAAGTCGGCACGACCGTACCCCCACCCAACCACCACGGTGTCGATGCCGTGCTCCGCGGCGCCCTCGACGTCGTGCGACCGGTCGCCGACCATGAGCACCACATCCGGCAGCGGTTCCAACTGGACCAGTGCGTGCTTGACCACCTCGGACTTCGTCGCACGCAAGCCGTCGACGCTGGCGCCGGCGATGACCTCGAAATGCTCGTCGAGGCCGAAGTGGGCGAGGATCCGATGCGCGGTCGGCTCGGCCTTGCTGGTCGCCACCGCCAGCCGAACCCCGGCGGTCCGCAGGTCGGCGAGCAGCGCGGGAATCCCGTCGAACGGGCGATTCATCGCCCACCCGCGGGCCAGATAGTCCTCGCGGTAGGCGGCGATCGCCGCGTCGGCGTGCGCACCGAGACCCATGTCCTGCAGCGTGTGGTGCATCGGCGGCCCGACGACCATGGCCGCCAAGTCGCCCTCGGGGACGTCGGCGCCGATGGTGCCCAACGCATGGCGGAAGCTGGCCACGATGCCCTGTGCCGAATCGGTCAGGGTGCCGTCGAGGTCGAAGATCACCAGCTGCGGGCAGGCCGTCACGAACTCATTGTCCCCGACGGCCCATTACTGTCGTGATGTGGCAAGCCAATCCCGCCCGGGGGCGCGCTATCACGGCGACCAGGCCGCAGGCCCGGGCATGCTGGACTTCGCCGTCAACGTCCGCGCCGACCGGCCCCCAGCGTGGCTGGTCGATCGGCTCGCCACTCGGATGGCCGACCTCGGCCGGTATCCCAGCGAGGCCGACGAGAAACGGGGGCGGGACGCCGTCGCCGCGCGACACCTGCGCGACCCCGACGAGGTCGCCCTGCTCGCCGGGGCGGCCGAAGGCTTCGCACTGCTGCCCGACCTGCAGCCCCGCTCGGCGGCGCTCATCGCGCCGTCATTCACCGAGCCCGAAGTCGCGCTGGCCGCGGCCGGTGTGCCGGTGCGACACGTCGTGCTCGCCCCGCCCTCCCACCTGGCCGACGGTGCCGTACCTGACGATGCCGACCTGGTCGTCGTCGGCAACCCGACCAATCCGACCTCGGTGCTGCACCCCCGCGAACAGATCGCGGCGCTGCGCAGACCCGGCCGCATCGTCGTCGTCGACGAGGCGTTCGCCGACGCGGTGCCCGGCGAGGCCCAGTCCCTGGCGGCCGAGGCGTTACCCGATGTGGTCGTGCTGCGCAGCCTCACGAAGACATGGGCGCTGGCGGGTCTGCGGGTGGGCTATGCGCTCGGTCCCGGCGAGCTGCTGCAGCGGCTCACCGCGCGACGCCCGCACTGGCCGCTGGGCACCTTGCAGCTGGAGGCGATCACCGCCTGCAGCGCACCCGCTGCCGTCGCGGAGGCCGAGCGCGGCGCCCAACACCTGAGCGGCCTGCGTGCCGAGATGGTCGACGGGCTGACTAGCATCGGAGTGGATGTCGTCGACGGATCCGCGCCCTTTGTCCTCTTCGCGGTCGAGGATGCCGAATTGATGCGAAAGCATCTCGACGGCAAAGGAATTGC
>CAZOIX010000564.1:0-3660 GCA_964579685.1 uncultured Mycobacterium sp. | reverse complement strand
GGCGCCGTCGGGGGCGCTGGCCCAGCCGCGTCGTTCGACGTAGTACTGGGGCCGGTAGTCGCCGAGCACCGGCTGCTCGCGCAGCAGCGTCCGATCGCCCGACGCGAGGTCGACGTCGTAGATCCGCACGGGGATGACGAAGGACGTGGCGCCGATGCGCAGCTTCGGCGAGCTCCAGTTCGGATTTCCGCCGAGGCCAGCCGACATCAGTTCGGATTCGAAGGTGAGCTCCTCGGGGTGGCCATAGGTGCCGTTGGCGTAGATGGGCCAGAGCTGGATCTTCGGCAGTGCCTCGCTGCGGTAACCGACGACGAGATGGCCCTCGAACGCGTCGACGGAGTCCAGACGCACGTCGTCGCGGTGTTCGATCAGCGTGCGGACGGCGGTGGGGTCGGCGACCGGCGCCTCCACGAGCGTGAAGTTCTCGGCGCCGTCGTTGTGCAGAATCAGGAATCGGTCTTCACCGCCCACGATGGCGTGCTCCACGGAGTATTCGACGAGTTCGCGGCGTGGCCACACCGTGGTGAAGTCCGCCTGCGAGTCGGCGGCGTCGCCGTAGCGGACCTCCGTGGTGACCGCACTGCCGGCCGCGATCATGACGAACTTATCGCTGCGCGTTCGCCCGACCGCGAGCCAGAACTTCTCGTCGGGCTCGTGGTACACCCGCTCGGCGGGTAGACCGGATCCGATGCGGTGGCGCCACACCGTGTCCGGGCGCCACGCGTCATCGAGCGTCGTGTAGTAGACGGTGTGATTGTCGGCGGCCCACGTCACGCCCGCGCCGATTCCGACGATCTCGTCGTCGTACAGTGCTCCGGTACGCAAGTCCTTGAACCGCAGGGTATATCGCTCGTCGCCCTTGGTGTCGACCGAGAAAGCCAGGACATTCCCGTCGAGGCTGACTGCCGCCGCGCCCAAGGTGAAGAAGTCGTGCCCGTGCGCCTCGACGTTCTCGTCGATGAGAACCTGCTCCCCGGGTATCTCGATCTGCTCATCGAGCTCTGGGGGCACCCAATCATCGAAATCGGTGACAGGGCAACGACAATGCACGTTGTACTGCTTGCCCTCGAAACTTCTGCCGTAGTACCACCAGTCGCCGCGGCGGGTCGGCACCGAAAGATCGGTCTCCTTGGTGCGGGCTTTGATCTCGTCGAAGATCTTCTGCCGCAACTCCGCCAGGTTCTCGGTGGCATGCTCGGTGTAGTCGTTCTCGGCCTTGAGGTAGTCGATCACCTCGGCGCTCGACTTGTCACGCAGCCACTCGTACGGGTCGACGAACACGTCGCCGTGAAACTCCCGCCGACTGTCAACACGTTTCGCGATCGGTGGCTTCACGCTTGTCGCCCTATCCAGTCATCGAACTTCAGTCCGGAGATACGTTCGTAGGCTTCGATATAACGCGCGCGGGTTGCGTCGACGATCTCGGCAGGCAGGGGCGGCGGCGGTTCGTCTCCGTACCGGTCCCAGCCGGACTCCGGACCGATCAGCCAGTTGCGCACGAACTGTTTGTCGAAGCTGTTCTGCACGACACCTTCCTGATAGTCGTCGGCGCGCCAGTACCGCGACGAGTCGGGCGTGAAAATCTCGTCGGCCAGTCGCAGGTTGCCGTACCGGTCGATGCCGAACTCGAACTTGGTGTCGGCGACGATGATGCCCTTGGTCAGCGCGTGGTCGGCGCCCTGGATGTAGGTCTGCAGCGCGCGTTCGCGCAGTTGGTTGGCGCGCACCGCACCCACCATCTCGATCACATCGTCGAACGAGATGTTCTCATCGTGGGCTCCCAGTTCGGCTTTGGTGGCCGGCGTGAACAACGGCTCGACAAACTTGCTGGCCTCGACCAAACCCGGCGGCAGCGGGATACCGCACAGTGCGCCCGTCTTCTGGTAGTCGATGAGCCCGGAGCCGGTCAGGTAGCCGCGCGCCACCGCCTCCACCGGCATCATCTCGAGTTCGGTGACCACCAGCGCACGTCCGAGCACGTCCTCGGGGATCCGCTCGTCGTCCGGTGGGCCCGCCAGGTGGTTGGGCGCGGTGACGTAATCGAAGAAGAACACGCTCATGGCGGTCAGAATGCGGCCCTTGTCGGGAATCTCGCTGTCGAGGATGTAGTCGAAGGCCGAGATGCGATCGGTGGCGACGAACAGCAGGTGCCCGTCGTCGATCCGATACAGCTCGCGGACCTTACCGCTGGCCAGATGTTGGTAGTCGGACAGAGCTGGGCGCATCGGGCCAGCTTATCGGGCAGCATCTGGATCATGAGTTCGCGGTTTCTCCCCTATGCCACCACGCCCTCCCGCCTGCTGGGCCAGCTGATCAGCGACGTCGTCGTGATCACCTGGACGGTGATCTGGGTGCTGGTCGGAATGGCGGTTCATGCCGCCGTGTCCACGATCGCCGAAGTGGGCCGCCGGGTTCAGACCGGCGCCAACGGCGTCGCCGACAACCTCAATTCGGCCGGCGACAGCACAGATGACTTTCCGCTCATCGGAGACTCGCTGGCCAAGCCGCTGCGGGCCGCCGCCGAGGCCGCACTGGACATCGCCGGTGCGGGCCACAGCCTCGACTCGACGGCGTCATGGCTGGCATGGGTGCTGGCGGTGGCCGTGGCCGCACCGCCGATTCTGTTCGTCGCGATGCCGTGGCTGTTCCTGCGAATCCGGTTCTTCCGCCGTAAGTGGATTGCGATCACGCTGGCACGGACACCGGCGGGCGAGCAGCTGTTGGCGATGCGGGCGCTGGCCAACCGGCCGTTGGGCAAGCTGCTGGCGATACACCCCGATCCCGTGGGTGCATGGCGCAGCCACGATGCGATCGCGATACACGGCCTCGCCGCCCTCGAGCTGCGCGCCGCCGGAGTCCAGCGGCTCCGCCGCTGAGTGATTTCGGCACGTGTGGGAACCGTTGACACCGCGGTCGACGTCTACTACCCGTGCTCGAGGAATACCTGCGCCGCCACGACGGCGTCATCACCCTGGCCCAGGCGAGGTCAGCCGGACTCACCAAACAAGCGGTCAGCCGTCGAGTGATGAAGGGCAAGTGGACGAGATGCTCGCGTCGCGTGTACTTCGCCGACGACAGAGCGTTCACGGAGGCTGCCCGCGTGCGGGCCACCGTCTGGGAATATGGCGAACGGGCGGTGGCCAGCGGGTTGGCCGCGGCATGGTGGCACGGCCTGACGAGATTCGCCCCCACCGTCGTCGAGGTCACGGTGCCCCGCGAGAGCAACGGTCGTTGCCACGATCGGTCAGTCGTGCGACGGCGCGACCTTCATCCCGCGGACGTCGTCGAGCTCAACGGATTGCGGGTGACCGCGCAGGCGCTGACGATGGTGGAGGCGGCCGTCCGTAGGGGTGGTGGCGCCAGGCTGATGGACTCCGCGCTGCAGCGAGACGCCGACCTACGCGATCTGTGGCGCGCACATCTGCGCACCAAGGGCCGCTACGGCTCACCCGCCGCACGACGACTGCTGGCCGCAGCAGCCGATGGCGCCCGCTCCGAAGCCGAAGGACTGCTGGTGAAGCTTCTTCGCGACGCGCGCATCACCGGGTGGCAGGCGAACTATCACCTCGCCGGATACAAGATCGACGTGGCCTTCGCCGCGGCCAGGGTGGCGATCGAAGTCGACGGCTGGGCGTACAGCCAGGCCGCCGACTTCCAGAT
>CAZOIX010000563.1:0-3679 GCA_964579685.1 uncultured Mycobacterium sp. | reverse complement strand
GTTCTCCTACTTCACCGTTGGCGTCGCGGAGGGCTGGGGCTGCCAGGCCCTCTCTCAGCAGCCAGCGAGCGAGTTCCAGAGTTCGGCCGATCTCGTCGTCGGAGATCCGCAATCCATCGGGCTGCTGGCGCAACGCGATGACGCCGTTCCACGCACCCCACAGGTAGTGGGTCAACCGCAGGGAGTCGACCGGCCGGGCCTCGCCGGCCGCGATCGCGGTGTCGATCTGGCCGGCGAACCGCCGAAGGAGGAAGCCGACCTGATCACGGATGCGGGCCTCGGTCTCGTCGTCTCCGGACAGCGGTTGAGCGCCTGGGCTGCGATACGCCAGAAAGTGAAATGCACCGGGATGGTCGAGGTGAAATCTCAGATATGCGTCGCCGCCGGCCAGGACACGTTGCAATGGGGTCAGCGCCGGATCGTCGCTTCGTTCCATGTAGTCGGTGAACAGACCGAGGGCACGGTCGACGAGTTGCAGATACAACCCTCGTTTGCCGTCGAAGTGGCTGTAGATGGAACCGACGGACACGTCGGCCAGTTCGGCGATCTCCTCGATTCGCGCGCCCTCGTAGCCTTCGCGCCCGAATACCGCCTCGGCCGCGTCCAGGATGGCTGTGCGTGTGCGTGCGCGGCGCCGACCGGCGCGGGCGGCAGCCATCGTCGGGGCGGTCTCGACAGGCCCGGCGGACATTCGGCCAGAATAGGGCCTCATCCCGATTTTTAAAGTTCATTCATAAAATGAAAGCACTTACAAATTAGATCTCGGGCTGGCATGCTGACGCGGTGCCCGAGCACACCGAGGTGGTCATCGTCGGCAGCCGCTGCGCTGGGTCGGCAGCGGCGATCGCGCTCGCCCGCCGGGGTCGCAGCGTCATCGCACTCGATAGTGCGGGCTTTCCGTCCGACACGCTCTCGACGCATCTGTTCTTCACCCACCACTGGGCGGAGCTTGAACGGCTCGGCGCCCGCGACCGCGTGCTGGCCCTGGGCGCGCCGTTGCACACCCGCGCGGGGCTCGGCGCACCCGGCGTCGAGGTCATCGGCGCGCCGAGCGTGTACGAAGGGTTGGCGGCAGGCGCATGCGTCCGCCGGCCTGGCCTCGATCTGGCCCTGGTGGAGACCGCGCGGGCCGCGGGCGCCGACGTGCGTGAGCGTGTCCGGGTGACGGAGTTGATTCGCGACCCCTCGGGCCGCGTCGCGGGGGTGCGTTTCCGGCAGCGCGACGGCTCGACCGGAACGATCAACGCGAAACTCGTCATCGGGGCCGACGGCCGGAGATCCACCATTGCCGGTCTCGTCGGCGCGCGTGCACACCACAGCTGGCCGAACCAACGCATGATGGCCTACGCCTACTACGAGGACGTCCACGGCGATCTGCGCGACCTGGCGATGCAGTGGCGCGATGACGATGACCTCGTCACTGTGTTCCCCTGTGACGGTGGCCAATTGGTGGCACTGCAGATGCCGCCGGTGCGCCGAGCCGAGGAGTTCCGTCACGACTCCGAGTCGGCATTCGACGCGACGATAACGCGTGTGCGGCCCTTCGCCGAACGGCTTCGCGGCTGCACCAGGGCCAGCAGGATCCTGGTTTCCTACTCGCATCCGTCCTACTTCCGGCATTCGCAAGGACCGGGGTGGGCGCTGGCGGGCGACTCCGGGCATTTCAAGGATCCGGTCACCGCGCAGGGCATCCGCGACGCCCTACGTTTCGGCCGACTGCTCGGCGAGGCCGTCGCCCCGGTTCTCGATGAACCGGCCAGACTCGACCGTGCGCTCACCGCCTGGGAGGTCGACCGTGACGCCCAGTGCCTGCCGATGTACCAGTGGGCGAATCTGCTGGGGCGTAACGATGCGGTGTCGCCAATCGAATTCGCCGCCTACCGTTGGTTCGCAGCCCGGTCGGACGGCCTGACCGAGCTCACGGATGCCTTCAATCGCGTGGTGTCGCCGCAACGGGTTTTCTCGCCCGCCCGGGTGCTGCGCTGGGCCGCCGCGGCAGCGCGCGATCCCGCTGTGGCTCGCCCGCAGCTGTGGCGGACGATCCGCCGCGATGTGCGCCGAGAAGTCGAGCGCATGGTCGAGCAACGCATGTTCGAGCGTCGGCGAGCCGCGTCGGCGCGCTAGGTGCCCGGGCCGATGTTGCGGGCCGGGCGGGTGCGCAGGCTGTGGACGTATTCCGCTGGAGCGCCTGCACTTTCGGCGGCTTCGGCCATGACGCCGAGATAGCGGGCCGAGGGCAGACCGCCCTCCCACGCGTCGACCACGTACAGCCACGCCAGGACCGGCTCGAAGCTGGTGTCCGAGGAGGTGCGGTCCACACGGCATCGGATCTTCTTGTGGATCCCGAGCTCTGAACCTTCCCAACGATCGAGGTTCGCCTCATCCTCTTTGGTCATGTCGTAGAGCACGACGAAGACGCTCGCCGCAGGGTCCTGTACGACGGTGGCCAGGGCCCCTTCCCAGCCGATGTCCTCCCCGCCGAATGTCAAGCGCCAGCCGTGCAGCCATCCCGTTCCCGCCATCGGCGAATGCGGCGCACGCTCCAGCATCTGCTCTGGATGCATGTTGGATCCGTAGGCGGCGTACAGCGGCACCAGGAAACTGTAAGGCTTTTCCGCACGGCTTCTCGCACCGGCTTCGCCGACAGGCTGGGCGATCAACCACCCGCTTGGCTAGCGTTGAGGTCGTGGCGACGCGCATCGTGATCATCGGAGGCGGCCCCGCGGGCTATGAGGCCGCACTGGTGGCCGCTGCTCGCGGACGTGAGATCGCCGAGGTCACCGTGGTCGACTCCGACGGTATCGGGGGCGCATGCGTGCTGTGGGACTGCGTCCCGTCCAAGACATTCATCGCCTCCACCGGCGTGCGAACCGAACTGCGTCGCGCGTCGGGTCTCGGATTCGACATCGCGATCGAGGACGCCAAGATCTCGTTGGACCAGATCCACAATCGCGTCAAGACGCTGGCGAAGTCCCAGTCCACCGATATCGGCCATCAGCTGCTGCGTGAGGGCGTCACGGTGGTTCATGGACGCGGCGAGCTGGTCGACGACACCTCCGGCATGGCCCATCACAGGGTGAAGGTCACCACCATGGAGGGCCGGGTCGGCACCCTCAAGGCGGACGTCGTGTTGATCGCGACGGGGGCAAGCCCGAGGGTGCTGCCGAACGCCGAGCCCGATGGCGAACGGATCCTGAACTGGCGTCAGCTGTATGACCTCACCGAACTGCCCGAACACCTCATCATCGTGGGGTCCGGCGTCACCGGGGCCGAGTTCTGCAACGCCTACACCGAACTCGGTGTCCCCGTCACCGTGGTGGCCAGCCGCGACCAGATCCTGCCGCACGAGGACTCCGACGCCGCGGCGGTGCTCGAGGAGGCCTTCGCGGATCGCGGCGTCAAACTGGTCAAGAACGCCCGCGCCGACTCGGTGACCCGCACCGATGACGGTGTGCTGGTCACGATGGCCGATGGCCGAACCGTCGAGGGCAGCCACGCGCTGATGACGGTCGGTTCGGTGCCCAACACGACGGGCCTGGGCCTGGAGAAGGTCGGCATCGAACTGGCCGCCGGTAACTATCTGAAGGTCGACCGGGTGTCACGGACGTCGGCGTCCGGGGTCTATGCCGCCGGCGACTGCACGGGTCTGTTGCCGCTGGCCTCGGTGGCCGCCATGCAG
>CAZOIX010000562.1:0-3679 GCA_964579685.1 uncultured Mycobacterium sp. | reverse complement strand
GACGACGGCGAGGTGGCCGGTCTGCTCGGCTCCGAGCACGTTGCCCGCCCCACGGATCTCGAGATCCTTCAACGCCACCGCCATACCGGCCCCGAGCTCGTTGTTCTGCGCAATCGTGGCCAGCCGGTCGTATGCGGTCTCGGTGAGCGGAACCTCCGGCGGATACAGGAAATACGCGTATCCGCGCTCACGGCTGCGGCCCACCCTGCCGCGCAGCTGATGCAGCTGCGACAGCCCGAAGGTGTCGGCCCGCTCGACGATCAGCGTGTTGGCGTTGGAGATGTCCAGACCCGTCTCGACGATCGTGGTGCACACCAGGATGTCGAATTCGCGGTTCCAGAAGCCCTCCACCGTGCGTTCCAGTTGCTCTTCCGGCATCTGCCCGTGTGCGACGGCGACGCGGGCCTCGGGGACCAGGGCGCGCACGCGCGCGGCGGCCTGGTCGATGGACCGCACCCGATTGTGGATGTAGAAGGCCTGCCCGTCGCGCAGCATCTCGCGCCGCAGCGCCGCGGCGACCTGTTTGTCGTCGTGCGGCCCCACGTAGGTCAGCACCGGGTAGCGCTCCTCCGGCGGGGTGAGGATCGTCGACATCTCGCGGATGCCTGCCAGGCTCATCTCCAGCGTGCGGGGAATCGGCGTGGCGCTCATGGTCAGCACGTCGACATGGGTGCGCATCGACTTGATGTGCTCCTTGTGTTCGACGCCGAACCGCTGTTCCTCGTCGACCACGACCAGGCCGAGGTCCTTCCAGGTCACGCCCGTCTGCAGCAGCCGGTGCGTGCCGATCACGATGTCGACCGAGCCGTCCTTCATGCCCTCGAGCACCGTCTTCGACTCACCGGGGTCGGTGAAGCGCGACAGGCCCTTCACGGTCACCGGGAACCCGGCCATCCGCTGGGTGAAGGTCTGCAGGTGCTGATCGGCCAGCAACGTCGTCGGCACCAGCACCGCGACCTGTTTACCGTCCTGCACCGCCTTGAACGCCGCCCGCACTGCGATCTCGGTCTTTCCGTAGCCGACGTCGCCGCAGATCACCCGGTCCATCGGGACGGGCTTCTCCATATCGCCCTTGACCTCGGTGATGGCCGTGAGCTGGTCGACGGTCTCGGTGAACCCGAACGCATCCTCCATCTCTGCCTGCCACGGGGTGTCGGGGCCGAACGCGTGACCGGCCGAGGCCTGCCGCTTGGCGTACAGCGCGACCAGCTCGGCAGCGATCTCCCGCACCGCGCGGCGGGCTTTCGTCTTGGTGTTCGCCCAGTCGCTGCCGCCGAGCCGGGACAGCGTCGGCGCCTCCCCGCCGACATAGCGGGACCGCTGATCCAGCGTGTCCATCGGGACGTTGAGCCGGTCCGAGCCGCCGCCCCGTTTACTCGAGGCGTATTCGAGCACCAGATACTCGCGGCGGGCACCGCCGACGACACGCTCGGTCATCTCGACGAATCGGCCGATGCCATGCTGGTCGTGCACCACCAGGTCGCCCGCGGTCAGCGCCAGCGGATCGACCACGTTGCGCCGTTTGGCGGCCAGCCGCTTACCCTCGGCGGCCGCCGCGCGGTTGCCCGTCAGATCGGTCTCGGTGATCACCACGAGGTTTGCCCCCGACACGACGACACCGTCGTGCAGCGGGCCCTTCAGCACCCCGACGACGCCCTCCTTGGGAGCGGCGCCTGACTCCAAAAGGGCTGCGGGAGTATCGGATTCGGCAAGTTGCTCGATGACGCGATGCGCGGTGCCCGTGCCGGGGGTGACCACCGCCGCGTAGCCCCCCGTCGCGACGTGGGCACGCATCATCGCGAAGATGTCGTTGATGTTCGACTGCTGACCGCGCGCGGACGGCGCCGGCCGGATGTTGATTTCCAGCGCGTCCTCGTCGGAGAGTTGACTCAACGTCCACCACGGGTGGCCGCCGTCGCGGGCCGCGGCGCGGGCGTCGTCCAACTCGATGAATCCCGACGCGCCCATCGCCTCGAGATCGATCGGCACGTCTCCGCCCACGGCCGCCGTCGACCACGAGGCCTCGAGGAATTCGCGTCCCGTCTTGATCAGGTCGGCCGCGCGGGTGCGGACCTTCTCGGGGTCGCAGATCAGGACCGGGGTGTGTGCAGGCAGGTGCGCGGCCAGTGTCGCGAGGTCGGTGGGCCGCAGCAGCGGCAGCAGCGCCTCCATACCGTCGACGGGGATGCCCTCGGACAGCTTGGCCAGCATGTCGGGCACGCTGCCTGAGACGGTGTTGTCGGCCACCGGGTGCTCGGCGGCCAGCTTGGCGGCACGGTCGCGGACGTCGTCGGTCAACAACACCTCGCGGCACGGCACCGCGACGAGCGCCTCGACGTCGATCTCGGGGATGGAGCGCTGGTCGGCGACGGAGAACATCCGCATCTCCGACACCTCGTCGCCCCAGAACTCGATGCGCATCGGGTGTTCGGCCGTCGGTGCGAAGACGTCGAGAATGCCGCCGCGCACCGCGAATTCGCCACGCTTACCGACCATGTCGACGCGGGTGTAGGCCAGGTCGACCAGCCTGGCGATCACGGCGTCGAAATCAGCCTCGGCTCCCACCGTGAGCGTCACCGGCTCGATGTCGGCCAGATCGGGAGCCATCGGCTGCAGCAGGGACCTGGTGGTCGTCACGACGACGCGCAGCGGGGCGCCGAGGCGCTCGTCGTCCGGATGGGCCAGCCGGCGCAGCAGCATCAGGCGCGCGCCGACGGTGTCGACGCCCGGTGACAGCCGCTCGTGCGGCAGCGTCTCCCAGGAAGGGAACAGCGCGACCGCGTCACCGAATACGCCCTGCAGTTCGGCGGTCAGGTCGTCGGCTTCGCGTCCGGTCGCGGTGACCACGAGCAACGTGCCCGCCGACGCGAGTGCGCTTGCGACGTACACCCTGGCACTGGCCGGTCCGACCAGGGCGAGATCGCCCGGCTTGTCCGCGGCGCGGCCGGCGAGCTCCTGCAGAGAAGGATCTCGTAGGGCCAGGTCGACGAGCCCGGCGATCGGGGTCTGGGCATGGTTGATCCCCGATGCGGTCATGATGCGTCCATCGTAGGTCGGCCGGGGCGCGCGATTTCGGTGTCGCTGGTCACGCTCAGCGAGACTGCGCGCGCCGAAATGTCTAGTCGTCGAGCAGCGGCGGGTCGTGCTCGAGGTGCATCAGCCCGTTCCAGCACAGGTTGACCAGATGCGCGGCGACGACCTCTTTCTTCGGCTCGCGCACATCCAGCCACCACTGCGCCGTCATCGACACCGATCCGACCAGGGCCTGGGCATAGAGCGGTGCCATCTCGGCGTCGAGGCCGCGGCGGGAAAAGTCCCCCGCCAGGATCGACGACACCTGGTTGACGGCCTCATTGAGCAGCGTCGAGTAGGTGCTGCCCGACGTGATCGCCGCCGGGGAGTCGCGAATGAGGATGCGGAACCCGTCGGTGCGCTCGTCGACGTAGGTCAGCAGCGCCAACGCCACCCGTTCGATGCGCAGGCGGGACCGGTTGTTGGTCATCTTGGTCAGCGACGACGTGATGCGGTCCAGCAGCGCCGACATCTCACGGTCGACCACCACCGCGTACAACCCCTCCTTGCCGCCGAAATGCTCGTAGACGACGGGTTTGGACACGTTGGCCCGCTGCGCGATCTCCTCGCGGCTGAGCAGTTCGTCACGACCGAAGGCGGGCATCTC
>CAZOIX010000561.1:0-3680 GCA_964579685.1 uncultured Mycobacterium sp. | reverse complement strand
GAATACTCCCTCGGTGCGCGCCACCAGGTGATAAGCGGCAAGGATCTCCTCGTCGGTGGCGGCGACGAAGCGGCCGTCGGACTGCTGCTGCGCCTCGACCGCGGTCGCCCAGGAAGCGGGTGAACCGATCCGGATCGCCGTCGCGATCGTCTCGGGCTCAGTCACCGGCTCACCGAGCACGAGCGGCGCAGCGCCTGCGGCCTGAGTGCCCAGCATGCGCGGCGATCGATCGGACAACCCGTCGCGGTGGTATTCGGTGTAGCCCTTCCAGTAGGCGGTGATGTTGCCCGCGTTCCCGACGGGCAGCGAGTGCACGTCGGGGGCGTTACCAAGGGCGTCGACGATCTCGAAGGCCGCCGTCTTCTGCCCCTCGATGCGGAACGGGTTGACCGAGTTGACGAGCGACACGGTCGGATAGTCGGCGGTGAGCTTGCGGGCCAGTTCAAGGCAGTCGTCGAAGTTGCCGTCGATCTGGATGATCTGCGCGCCATGCATGACGGCCTGGGCGAGCTTGCCCATCGCGATCTTGCCCTGCGGGATCAGCACCGCGCAGGTGATTCCCGCGCGCGCCGCATAGGCAGCCGCCGACGCCGAAGTGTTACCGGTGGACGCACACAGCACCGCCCGCTGGCCGCGCGCGACGGCCTCGGTGACCGCCATCGTCATGCCGCGGTCCTTGAACGAACCCGTGGGGTTGAGGCCTTCGACCTTCAGATGCACAGTGCAGCCGGTGTATTCGGAAAGCCGTGGTGCGGGCACCAACGGGGTGCCGCCCTCGCGCAGGGTGATCGTGGTCCAGTCGTCCTCGACCGGGAGGCGATCGCGATAGGCGGCGATCAAACCAGGCCAGGGCTGATGAACCGTCCCCCGCGCTGCGCTCGGCGTATCCCCATCGCGGACGGCGCTCATTCGCTGGTTCCTTCCATGCGAAGCACGCTGTTGATGCCCTCGACGACATCGAGATCGGCTAGCGCCTCGACGGTTTCGGAAAGGGCGGCGTCGGTGGCCCGGTGTGTGACGACGACGATGCGCGCACCACACCGTTGGCCCTCCTCGTCAACCATGCCCTCTTGACGCACCTCGGCGATGCTGACCTCGCGCTTGCCGAATTCAGCTGCCACAGAGGACAGGACACCGGGGCGGTCGGCGACGTTCATGCTCACGTAGTACCGGGTCGGGATGAAACCGATGGGTGATATCGGCAGCTTCGCGTACTTGGACTCCCGCGGACCGCGCCCGCCCTGTACCCGGTTGCGCGCGGCCATCACCAGGTCACCCATCACCGCGGACGCGGTCGGCGCGCCCCCTGCACCCTGCCCGTAGAACATCAGCCGACCGGCAGCCTCGGCCTCGACGACGACCGCGTTGAAGGCGCCGTTGACCGAGGCGAGGGGGTGGCTCAGGGGCACCAGCGCCGGATACACGCGCGCCGAAACCCGCTGCAGGCCTTCGTCAGTGGTGAGCCGCTCGCAGATCGCCAGCAGTTTGATCGTGCAGCCGAGTGCGCGCGCCGACACGAAGTCCGCCGGCGAGACCTTCGTGATGCCCTCGCGGTAGACATCGTCTGCGGTGACGCGGGTGTGGAATGCGATCGAGGCGAGGATTGCCGCCTTCGCGGCCGCATCGTATCCCTCGACATCGGCGGTCGGATCCGCCTCGGCGTATCCCAGCGCACTCGCATCGGCCAGCGCCGATGTGTAGTCCGCGCCGGTGCTGTCCATCTCGGAGAGGATGTAGTTGGTCGTCCCGTTGACGATGCCCGCGACCCTGATCACGGTGTCGCCCGCCAGTGACTGGGTCAGGGGGCGGATGACGGGGATCGCACCGGCGACCGCCGCCTCGAAGTACAGGTCGACATGAGCGCTCTCGGCGGCCTGGGCCAGTTCACCGGTGGAGACAGCCATCAGTGCCTTGTTGGCGGTGACGACCGACTTGCCCTGTTCCAGCGCCGCCAGAATGGCCTTGCGTGCAGGTTCGACCGGCCCCATCAATTCCACCACGATGTCGACGTCATCTCGGGACACCAGATCCTCGATGTTGTCGGTGAGCATGCCGATGGGCACGCCACGGTCGTCAGCGACTCGGCGAACACCGATGCCACGCAACACCATCGGCGCACCGATTCGGGCCGCCAGATCCTGCGCGCTCTCCTCGATAATGCGGACGACCTGACTGCCCACATTGCCAAATCCCAAGACCGCTACGCCAACCGGCTTCTCATCGGTGCTCATCGTTACCTCACTTCCAGACTGAGTAGATCGTCGACCGTTTCCCGGCGCAGGATCAGGCGGGCCTGCCCATCGCGCACGGCCACCACTGCGGGGCGGCCGATCAGGTTGTAACGACTCGACATGGAGTAGCAGTAGGCTCCTGTGGCGGCGACGCCCAGCAGATCGCCGGGCCTGATGTCGTCGGGTACCCATGCGTCGCGCACCACGATATCTCCACTTTCGCAGTGCTTTCCGACGATACGTCCCAGTGTCGACGATCCTTCACTGAGACGCGAAATCAGGCGGACATCGTATTCCGCGCCGTACAACGATGTACGGATGTTGTCGCTCATACCGCCGTCGACGCTGACGTAGCGACGATGCGCCGTCGGGCTCACCGCGACATCTTTGACGGTGCCGACCTCATACACCGTGATGGTGCCCGGTCCGGCAATGGCGCGTCCAGGCTCCACGACAAGTTTGGGTGCCGGCAGCCCGACCGCCGCCGACTCCTCGCGGACGATCGCACCGAGCTTGGCGGCGAGATCCTGAACCGGAGGCGGATCGTCATTGGGCAGATAGGAAATACCGAGTCCCCCACCGAGATCCACGATCGACATCTGCGATGTCTTCTCGACGCCGAATTCGGCGACGACGTCGCGCAGCAGGCCGATCACACGGTGCGCGGCGATCTCGAACCCGGCGACATCGAAAATCTGCGATCCGATGTGGCTGTGCAGGCCGACCAATCGCAGGTGATCGGTGGCGAACACGCGTCGCACCGCGGCCATCGCCGCCCCGCTGGCGAGTGACAGTCCGAACTTCTGATCTTCGTGGGCGGTGGAGATGAACTCGTGGGTGTGCGCCTCGACGCCGACGGTGACGCGCACAAGCACGTCCTGGACGACACCGGCCGCACCCGCGATCTCGTCGAGGCGTTCGATTTCGGTCATCGAGTCCAGTACCACGTGCTCGATGCCTGCCTTGACAGCGGACGTCAGTTCGGCAACGGACTTGTTGTTGCCATGCAACGCGATCCGCTCCGCCGGGAACCCGGCGTGCAGCGCGACCGCCATCTCACCGCCTGTCGCGACATCCAGCGAGAGACCTTCCTCCGCGACCCAGCGCGCCACCTCGCTGCACATGAACGCCTTTGCGGCATAACGCACATATTCGCCGCCGCCGAACGCCGCAGCGATCTCCCGGCAGCGTGACCTGAAATCGTCCTCGTCGACCACGAAGACCGGAGTGCCGAACTCGCCGGCGATATCGGTCACCGACACTCCTGCGATCGACACCACACCGTCATCGCCGCGAACAGTGTTGCGTGGCCAGACGTTCGGCGCGAGTTGCAGCACCTCGGCCGCGGACAGCGGTCGGGGTGGCGCGCCACCGTGGTGGACTTCCGCGGCGTTGCGGGGGCCGGGGGGCTGAGCGATCACATCCGCACCGGAGCGGAGACCACGAGGC
>CAZOIX010000560.1:0-3686 GCA_964579685.1 uncultured Mycobacterium sp. | reverse complement strand
GCGCCAGGAACACCACAGCCAGGTAGTTGTTCGACTGCAGGAACAGCCGCAGCGGTTTGACCGTCTCGCCTCGGCGCACGCCGCCGTAGAGCTGATGGGCCATCACCAGGAACCACGCCCCTGCCAGGATGGCGACCGACGTGTACAGCCACCCGGTGGCCGGCGCGAGCGCGAGGGTGGCGGCCACCGTGAGCCACGTGTAGATCAGGATCTGCTTGGTCACCTGTTGCTCGGTGGCCACCACGGGCAGCATCGGCACCCCGGCCGCCGCGTAGTCCTCCTTGTAGCGCATCGCCAGCGCCCAGGTGTGCGGCGGCGTCCAGAAGAAGATGATCAAGAACATCACCAGCGCGGGCCATTGGATGGTGCCGGTGACCGCGGACCAGCCGATCATCACCGGCATGCAGCCGGCCGCGCCACCCCACACCACGTTCTGGGTGGTGCGCCGTTTGAGCAGGAGTGTGTAGACGAGTACATAGAACGCGATCGTCGCGCCGGCGAGGTGCGCCGACAACATGTTCGTCGTCCACCACAACCAGAAGAACGACCCGACCGAGAGCGCAAGCCCGAAGACCAGCGCATGGCTGCGCGGGACGGTGTCGCGGGCCAGCGGCCTGCGCTCGGTGCGCTTCATCTTCTTGTCGATGTCGGCATCCGCCACGCAGTTCAGCGTGTTGGCGCCCGCGGCCGCCAGCAGACCGCCGAACAGGGTGTTCAGGATCAGCAATGGGTCAACGGTGCCGCGGTCGGCCAGCAGCATGGCGGGAATCGTCGTCACCAAGAGCAGTTCGATGACCCGCGGTTTCGTCAGGGAGAGGTAGCCCAGCAGCGTGGCGCGCACCCGCCCGTGCACCCCGACGGGGAGCTGGCTGTCGCGAATATCCACGCAGTGACTCCTTGAAATGGCTGCAGCGCACAGGGCGTCTACTACAGAGGATGGTAGACCGCGGCTGAACGGCTGCCTAATCGTCCCCCGAGCAGCATGCAAGGGATGACGATCCCGCACTAGGGTGGTCCAGGGAGGCAGCTTGCCGAGCTCAACCGTCGACCAGGAGAGGGCGCCTGTGACCACGCTCGAGGAGATTTCGACTCTTACCCGTCCCCACCACCCCGACGACTGGGCCGATGTGGACTCGGAAGCCGTCGACACCGTCAGGGTGCTGGCCGCCGATGCGGTCCAGAAAGTGGGTAACGGGCACCCCGGTACCGCGATGAGCCTGGCGCCCCTGGCTTACACGCTGTTCCAGCGTCAGATGCGCCACGACCCCAGTGACGTGCACTGGCTGGGCCGCGATCGCTTCGTGCTGTCGTGCGGGCATTCCAGCCTGACGCTGTACATCCAGCTCTATCTCGGGGGGTTCGGTCTGGAGCTGTCCGACATCGAGGCGCTGCGAACGTGGAAGTCGAAGACACCCGGCCACCCGGAGTTCCGCCACACCAAGGGGGTGGAGATCACCACCGGCCCACTGGGGCAGGGCCTGGCCTCTGCGGTCGGGATGGCGATGGCATCGCGTTATGAGCGCGGCCTGTTCGACCCCGACGCGCCGGCCGGTGAGAGCCCGTTCGACCACTTCATCTACGTCATCGCCTCCGACGGCGACATCGAGGAGGGCGTCACCAGCGAGGCCTCGTCACTGGCGGGCACCCAGCAGCTCGGCAATCTCATCGTGTTCTACGACCACAATCAGATCTCCATCGAGCACGACACGAACATCGCTCTTTCCGAAGATGTTCCGGCGCGCTACCGCGCGTATGGCTGGCACGTCCAGGAGGTCGAGGGCGGCGAGAACGTCACCGGGATAGAAGAAGCCATCGAGGCCGCACGCAAGGTCACCGACAAGCCGTCGTTCATCTCCGTGCGAACGATCATCGGCTACCCCGCCCCGACCAAGATGAACACCGGCGGTGTGCACGGATCGGCGCTGGGCGACGAAGAAGTCGCGGCCACCAAGAAGGTCCTCGGCTTCGATCCGGACAAGACGTTCGAGGTACGCCCCGAGGTGATCGAGCACACCCGCAAGCTGGTGGCCCGCGGCAAGGAGGCCCACGAGAAGTGGCAACCGCAGGTCGACGCCTGGGCCGAGCGCGAACCCGAGCGCAAGGCGCTGCTTGACCGGTTGCTCGCGCAGGAGCTGCCCGACGGGTGGGACGCCGACCTGACGTATTGGGAGCCGGGCAGCAAGGCGCTGGCCACCCGCTCGGCCTTCGGTCAGGTGCTCAACGATGTGGCACCCAAGCTGCCCGAACTCTGGGGCGGTTCGGCCGATCTCGCAGGCAGCAACAACACCACCATCAAGGGCGTAAAGTCGTTCGGGCCGCCATCCATCTCGACCGAGGACTTCACCGCGGACTGGTATGGCCGGGTGCTGCACTTCGGCATCCGCGAACACGCGATGGGCTCCATCCTGTCCGGCATCGTGTTGCACGGTCCGACCCGCGCCTTCGGCGGAACGTTCCTACAGTTCTCCGACTACATGCGTCCCGCGGTCCGGCTTGCCTCGCTGATGGACATCGACACCATCTACATCTGGACCCACGACTCGATCGGCCTGGGCGAGGACGGTCCGACACATCAGCCGATCGAGCATCTTGCGGCGCTGCGCGCGATCCCGAATCTCTCGGTGGTGCGGCCCGGTGACCCCAACGAGACGGCGTATGCGTGGCGCAGCATCATCGCCCGCGGAAATGGTAGCGGTCCCGTGGGTTTCATCCTCACGCGTCAGGGCATCCCAGTACTGGAGGGCACCAGCGCCGAGGGCGTCGCAAAGGGTGGCTACGTGCTCGGCGGGGGAAACCCCGCCGATGACGCCGATGTCATCATCATCGGCACCGGTTCGGAGCTGCAGCTCGCGGTGGAGGCCAAGAAGCTCCTGGCTGAAAAGGACATCACCGCGTATGTGGTCTCGATGCCGTGCCTGGAATGGTTCGAATCGCAGCCGCAGGAATACCGCGATTGCGTTCTGCCACCGTCGGTTTCGGCACGGGTCGCCGTCGAGGCGGCGGTCGCGCAGAGTTGGTACAAGGTGGTGGGTGACACCGGGGAGATCGTCTCGATCGAGCACTACGGCGAATCGGCCGACGACAAGACGCTGTTCCGCGAGTTCGGCTTCACCCCCGAGGCCGTCGCGGCTGCTGCAGAACGATCCATCGACAACTAGAACTCTAAGAAGGGCAACGATCATGACGCAGAACCCGAATCTGGCCGCCCTGTCCGACGCAGGCGTCTCGGTGTGGCTCGACGACCTGTCGCGCGACCGCCTGCAGACCGGCAATCTGCAGGAGCTCATCGACACCCGCAGCGTCGTCGGAGTGACCACGAACCCGTCGATATTCCAGGCGGCCCTGTCCAAGGGCAATGCCTACGACGCCCAGGTGTCCGAGCTCGCCGAGCGCGGCGCCGACGTGGACGCCACCATCCGCACGGTCACCACCGACGACGTGCGCAACGCCTGCGACGTCCTCGCCAAGCAGAATGAGCTCTCCGACGGTGTCGACGGCCGGGTCTCGATCGAGGTCGATCCGCGACTGGCACACGACACCGACAAGACGATCCTGCAGGCCATCGAGCTGTGGAAGATCGTCGACCGGCCGAACCTGCTGATCAAGATTCCCGCGACCGAGGCAGGCCTGCCGGCTATCACCGCGGTGATCGCCGAGGGCATCTCGGTCAACGTGACGCTGATCTT
>CAZOIX010000559.1:0-3686 GCA_964579685.1 uncultured Mycobacterium sp. | reverse complement strand
CCCACCGACATGGGTGGCGGCACCGACGGTTACTACGCCGCCAAGTTCGGCGTTGTCGGCTTGATGAAGGCCTACGCGAATGCGTTGGGGAAGCATGGGATTCGCGTCAACACCATCCACCCCACGGGCGTTGCGACGCCGATGATCACCAACGACTTCTTCCCCGAGTTCATGGAAGCCAACCCTGACATCGCCGAGCACATGGTGAACTCGCTGCCGGTGTTCGCGGTCGAAGACATCGATGTCAGCCGCGCAATCCTGTTCCTGGTGTCCGACGACGGCCGGTACGTCACCGGCATCACGATGCCGGTCGACGCGGGCATGACGAGCCTGAACTGATGGGTGCGACGGCATCTGCCGGCCAGGGCAGGGTACGGGTGGTCGTCGACCGCGCACGCTGCGCGGGCCACGGCGTGTGCCTGATTCACGCCCCCGACATCTTCGAGGTCGACGACGACGGGTTCTCGTTCGTCCTCGACGTATTCACCGCCAACGTGTTCGCGGCGCGACGCGCCGAAGAGAACTGCCCGGAGCGCGCAATCAGCTTGGAGGAGCTATGACACAACAGAAGGTCGATGTCGGCGCCGACGACCCGGTCATCGCCCATTTCCACTACGGGTGCCCGGAGTACCAAGAGGATGCGAATCCGGTGTTCGACCGCATCCGGGACAAATGCCCTGTGGCGCACAGCGAGCAATACGATGGGTTCTGGATGCTGTCGAAATACGACGACGTCCTGCGCGCATACCAAGAGCCCGACCTGTTCTCCTCGTACCCGAATCCCATCCCGCCCAACGGCATCGGCAGCGAGCGCCCGGTCATACCCGTCGAGACCGACGGGCCCGACCATGCCAAGTACCGCAAGATCCTGCAACCGTTGTTCACCGTGGCCCGGCTGCGTCCGCTGGAGGACAAGATCCTCGAGCACGCGACCGAACTGATCGACGACATCTCCGCCCGCGGTGATTGCGAGTTCATCACCGAATTCGCCCATGTGCTTCCCACCCGGATCTTCCTGGACATGATGGGCTGGCCCATCGCAGATGCTCCGAAGTTCCTGGAGTGGACCGAAAAGCTCATGCGTGAGCCGTCGGACGATCCCGAAGAATCGCTGCTGATCAAGGAAGAAACCGGTTTGGAGCTGGTCGGCTACTTCGCCGAGGAACTTGATCGGCGTGAAGAACTCGGCCCCCCGAAGACGGGTGACGATGCCGACTTCATCGACTGGCTGCGGTCTGCGTCGTTTGGCGGCGAGCGCCCGCTCACCCAGTTCGAGATATTGGACTTCATATTCATCGTTCTGCTCGCGGGTCTGGACACGGTGCAGGGTGTCCTCGGGCTGAGTGTCGAGTTCCTTGCGAAGAACCCGGATTACCGAAACCAGCTGATCGAACACCCCGAGCGAATCGACACCGCGGTCGAGGAGCTGTTGCGCTGGTTCGCGCCGGTGCTCCCTGGACGTCGACTGACCCGGGACGTGGAGATCCGCGGCGTGCACATGAAGAAGGACGACCGTGTACTGCTGCTCATGGGCTCGGCGTGCCACGACGCCGACGAGTTCGAGAATCCGCAGCATATCGACTTCGAACGATCTCCCAACCGCCACATCGCATTCGGCGCGGGAGCGCACCGCTGCCTCGGGGCTTTTCTGGCACGGGCGGAGCTGCGTATCTCGATCCTGGAGTGGCTCAAACGGTTCCCGAACTACGCGATCAAGGACGGGACGACCGTCGTCCATCACCTGTCGGCCGTGCGGGGCGTGACCGAGATGCACCTGGACTGCCGGTGACGGCACGTCTGCGCACCCTGGTCATTGGCGCCAGCCGCGGCGTGGGTCGCGCCACCGCGATCGAGTTGGCCCGGCGTGGACACGACGTCGCCATCGGCTTTCGCTCCGGAGCTGAGGAGGCCAGCAGTGTGGCCACCGAAATGATGCAGGGTGTCCGCAGCGTGCTGGTTCAGGGCGATATCACCGTCGACGGTGAGCGAATGGTGGATGACGCGGCAGCCGGACTCGGCGGCCTGGATTCCGTGGTCGTCACTGCGGTTCCGTTGGTCCTCGGGCGGTTGAGCGATGCGACCGATAGCGATGTGGATCAGTGTTTCGACACGGTGGTAAACGGCTTTCGACATGTGGCCATTGCGGCACGCAAGTACCTCGCCGAAACTGGGGGGTCAATCGTCGCGGTCAGCAGCCTCGGATCGGATCGGTACGCCGGGTACTACGGTGCGCTCGGACCGGCGAAGGCCGCTTTGGAATCGACGGTGCGCTACCTCGCAGTCGAATTCGGCCGTGACGGTGTGCGGGTCAATGCCGTATCGCCCTCCCTCATCGATGACCCTGCTCATGTTCCCAGCGCGCCCGACGTGATGCGGTTCGTAGAGGCGACCGCCAAGCGCACTCCGCTCAGCCGCCGGTTGGCCAAGCCAGAGGACATCGCGCGAGTGATCGTCGCGCTAACCGGTCCCGACTTCGGTTGTGTCACAGGGCAGGTCATCGTCGCAGACGGCGCATATTCGCTCGTCGCCTGAAATCTCTTTGGCAAGAAGAAAGGAACACCAGAGATGGCAAAGTTCGGGACCGTCGAGGTCTACGAGGAGATGGGCCGCATGCTCAACGCGGACGACGAGTGGCTTAACAAGCGTGGGACGAAGATCTCCTACTCCATGGTCTACGACTTCGGGGAGCCGGTCGACAAGGCCTTCTACACCCGCTTCGACAGCGGCCGTGTGACCGAAGTGCGTGAGCTGGACTCGCGCGGCGACATCGACGCCGACTTTGTGATCAGCGGATCCGGTGACACCTGGCGTGGCGTGCTGACCAAGACGATCGACCCGACGGTGGCGCTGACCCGCGGGCAGCTGAAGGTCAAGGGCAAGATGGCCACGCTGCTGAAGAACATGAACGCATTCAAGTACGTCATCGAGAAGATGGCGCAGATTCCCCTCGATTGAGGTTCGCTTCAGAATATGTCTCCCACAACGGAACTGAACTTCATCGACGGCGCATGGGTCGACGGTGGGTCGGATGACTGGCTGACCGTGACCGACCCGTCCTACGGGTCTGACATCGCACGCGTGCCGGACAGCACCGCCGCCACCGTCGACCGGGCCGTCGTCGCGGCGCGCCGCGCATTCGACGAAGGCCCCTGGCGACACCTGCCGGTCGAGGAGAGGCGGGCGGTGATCCTGCGTCTGGCCGAGGAACTCGAAGCACGGATGGGCCTGTTCGACGAGATCATCCCCAGGGAGGCGGGCTGCCCCGTCCGGTTGTCGGGGATGATGCAGAACGCCACACCGATCGGGATGATCCGCGACATGGTGCAGTGGGCGGGCCTGATCGAGGAGGTCCGGGCCACCCCGATCGCCAGCGCCCCGGCGGTCGGCCAGAGTGAGGTGCACCGCGAACCGGTCGGGGTCTGCGCGGGGTTCGTACCGTTCAACTTCCCGCTATTCATGACGATCTGGAAGACCGTGCCACCCATCCTGATGGGCAACACGGTGGTGATCAAGTCCTCGCCGCTGACCCCGCTGGCAAGTGTGGAGTTCATGCGGGCCTGTGCGGCCGCCGGCGGTCCCGCGGTAACGCCGGTCGACTCGCCCCGGGGTCCGAGCCGCATGGCCACGGCGGCGGCCTCCACCCTGGTGCAGCGCGACGCCGGCATCGAGGCGATCATGCACTACAC
>CAZOIX010000558.1:0-3686 GCA_964579685.1 uncultured Mycobacterium sp. | reverse complement strand
AGTGCGACATCTGCACCGTACCGCAGATAACCGATGGTCACAGCACCGATGCGGGCGGCGCTGAGCCGGGCATTCAACCGCTGGCCGCGCCCGGAGAAGCGGAGACGGTGCGGCGTGAAAATTTCCGAAGCGAGGTGCTCGGCCGCGCTCAACTGTTCAGTGCATACGGTCTCCCGTCGGCTAAAGTACGATTCCGCGATCTTCGCCGTCGCCGCCATTGGCAACACCTCACCTTCTCGCTGCGGAAAACGCAGCTCGCCGACAGAGTCTGTCGCTCCGCCGAACACCAACGCCGAAGGTCTGGCCCCCCGACTCAGGGTCGTGCGTCACGGACCGCATGCACAAAACCATTCTAGTAGAAGAGGGCTCTGTTAAGCAGAGAGGTTTGGAGCGGACATCCGGCGGTGTGGCTGCGGTGATCATGACCGGCACCAGGTTGGACGTGAGGCGTCGTAATGGCACCAGCTTTCATAGCTCCTCGACCTCGCCGTCGGACCAGACAACCTTGGTTCCGTAATCAGGGTGCGCGTAAATGTGCACCTTATACAGATGGTCTAGGTCATCCCACCAAACGCAAGAGCCAGCGCCCACCATCCAGCGCTGCGCGACACGGCCATCAGAGAAAACGCATAGCTCGAATTGCACTTCATCAGGTGCGTTGTAGTTGTCCTTTGCGAAGTCATCTTTTGCGGCTGTTGCAAGCCGACGATAGACGACAGCCGTTCTCATAGCTCAACCTCTAACAATCCCATCACGTCGTCGAGGAGCTATCGGCCTTCTTCTGATGTGAGCCGTTAGCGGCGTTATTGCTGGCGATCGGCATCACGTATGGTGATCGCCGCCGACGGGCATTCGTGCGATGCCGCACGGGCCGCGACTACTAGACCAACCGGAATGTCGCCCACCAATGTTTCCGCCTTCCCAGCGGCGTTGATCGCGAAGACGTCTGGCGCGACGTCCACGCACAAACGGTAGCCGCAGCACCGACGTGGATCGATGTCCGCATGGACCATTTGTCCACTCCTCACTAAGTGCGCCCCTCACCGACATGGCTCAAGCGGTCCCAGGCCGAGGCGCCTGCAGTTGTCTTGCAGACGTCCTGCCGACCATCTGTGAATGGGTGAACGAGAAACGATCCGCTACTGCGTTCTGGCGCCACCTCAATCGCGGGGACCGTAGGGGTCTTGAAGAAACCGAGAAAGGCTCTCCTTGGTTTGCCACGACAGACTCTCAAGTTCCAGTGGGTCGAGCTGAATACGGAACCCAAGGCGGGGACTGGCGATCTCCAACCGCTCTCCGTTGCGGGTATAGATTTTGTCCACAGTGACGAACGCGAACTCGTTCGCGATGGTCGTTTCCGTGCTGGCATCGCCTGTCACGACTGCACCTTCCTAGGCGTTAAGTGATGCAACCTGAACGTCACCCGTTAAAAGAAGTTAGCCAGGTTGTGGGTGCCGACAACGGCGTGATCAAGCACTACCCGTCGGCTCGCTAACCGCAGGCCCATCTCACTGCGGCGGATGACATCGTGGCGCTCCGCAGAGATGAGGTCGTGCTGCGGGCTGTCCCCCCTATTTCGGAACACGAGGAGATTGGAGCGGACATCGTATTCGTCCGTCCCTGTCCCGGGCTGTACCCGAACATTCGACACGTGGTGTCGGATCCGTGAGGGCGGATCTTCTGCCCATGCGTATTCGGTGTCCAGACGTAGCACCCGCAGCTGCAAGCCTGCGTAGTCGTCGTCCCAGTGGGTCATTGTCGTCGAATTTCCGTCGCCGTTGGCGCGTTCTCTGCTCATGCGCACCGGGATGATGTACCGGATATCTTCGGCACACAATTCCAGCCAATCGTGAAACCGGCCGTCGTTTAACAGTTCCGCCTCTTGGAACAGAAAGTTCTCCATCTCACTGCGGAGAAGAATCTGTTGTTCGACCGTCGCTACCATGGAACACCCTCCTTTATGACTCGCTTGAACTCGATTGCGCGACCAGCAGATACCCGATGCGTCATCAGGCGACCTCGTCCGCACCGGTCAGAGGCTGCGCGCGCAGTGGGGGCCCAGTTTCGCTGGCGTCATCGCCCGTGTCGGTGAGTAACTCCAGCAGGCGACCCCAGAATTCGCGTTGGTTACGCTCCGCGTACCCGCTGGACAGGGGACGACCGGGCCCCTTCCAAGTGTCGTCGCTCGTCAGCACACCCATGCCCATTTCGAAGTTGAGCATCTGGCTGCCTGCGAGAAGGCCTTGCGTTCCCGCAGTGATGGAGCGCCAGGTCTCGGCGTCGTCCTGTTCGAACACCCCGGAAATGCCGAAGGTTCGCACGTAGGTTTCATACGACTGCTGTTTGAACTCTTCGTCGGCGTCCTTCTCGACGAGGAACCACGACCAAACTTCCATCGCGTCGTGTGACAGTGGCCGCCACAGCCGAAACGTCAACATCGGCACCGGCATTGACTTGTTGTCCTTACCGATGAGGACGTTGAGGAATGAGAGGTTCGGAAAGATCGTGCCGTGAATGAAGGCCGTACCTTGCAGCATGTCTGCGTGATCCTGGTCGCCATAAGCCTCGGCGAGCCCGTCGACGACCTCTCGTGGATAGTTCATAAAGGGCGGCATCGGTTGGCCGGGTGGCACCCCGAGGACGCCGAGGCCGTGACCGTTGGAGAGACTGATATGGGCCGGTTGCGATGCAAATTTTGGATCGGGCGGAGCAAGACCGAGTTCCACCGCCGATCGGTGCGTCATCAACGTGTGGTAGGCGTCCCCGACGAAGTTGTCTGCGGCGAGCTTCCAGTTGGAGTCGATGATCCAACGCTGCGGCTCGCCACGCACCTCCAGTCCACCCTGGGTCTTCTTCGTGATGAGGTCCAGATACCACGCCATATCGCCCAGGTAGTCGACGAGAGGTGCTGCCTTCTCGTCTAGGCAACCGAAGATCAATCCACCATAGTTCTCGAGGCGCGGAACCTGGGTCAAACTCCACTCGTTTTTGTCCATCTCGACCCCGTAGACCTCTTTTTGCGCCGGCACGCCGGCCAGAGTTCCGGTGTTGCGGTAGGTCCAGCCGTGATACGGGCAGCGGAAGTGGGAGGTATTGCCCATCTCCGTACGGCACAGTTGTGTCCCACGGTGCCGACACGAATTAGCCATCGCGCGCACTTCGCCGTCCTCGCCGCGGACAACGATGATTGAACCGCCGCCTAGATATCGCACCACGTAATCGCCTGCCTCGGGTACCTCCGTCTCGTGGGCCAGGAATTGCCAGCACGTCCCGAAAACTCGCTGCGCTTCGAGCTTGTGAACTTCCGCGTTGGCGACCAATCCAGCGGGCAGACGACCCTTTGCAAGGCTTTCCTGACCCGCTGCGATCAGCTGCTGGATCTCGTTCTTATCTCCGACAATGGACATGTCATCTCCTACGTTTCTTGGGCTGGCTGGATAAAAATTTCTGTTTTAACTTCGAATCCGAAAAAGACTGCTATTGATAATCCAATTCAAAATAATCCAATTCAAACCGCTTTCGGTTCGCATAGCCGATCCTGGGGTCTACCCGATGGTGATGATTCATCGAGCTCCCCTTTCCGTGCGCTGGTGATTGAGCTTTGACAGATGGTTTTCTGAATACGGTGTTTATGTTGTTGCGGCTTCGAGTGCTCCTGGTGGTGTTTGGGCGACCATCTGGTGGCC
>CAZOIX010000557.1:0-3696 GCA_964579685.1 uncultured Mycobacterium sp. | reverse complement strand
GGACAATGCGGGCCGTGCGGGCGAGCTCGTCGGAAAGGCCCGTGAGCTGTGGCATCGGCGGATCGTGCCCTTCGCGCACAATCTGGACACCGGACAACCTGCGCAATCAGAGCCGGCGCCGGTGCCCTACGACCCTGCGTGGCCCGACCAAGCGCGTCGAATCGTGGCCCGACTGGCCACCGCGTGCGGGCATCGCGCCGTGCGCATCGACCACATCGGATCGACCGCCGTTGCCGGCGTGGACGCCAAGGACGTGATCGACATACAGCTGACGGTCGCGTCGCTCGAGGTGGCCGACGAGCTGTCCGACGCGTTGACCCCCGCGGGGTATGTGCGCAGGCCCGTCACCGCGGACGTGGGTAAGCCCGACGCGCGCAGTACGGTCGCCGCCTTCGATCACACGAACGATGAGTCGTTGTGGCACAAGCGACTTCACTGCTCTGCCGATCCCGGACGGCCCACCAACGTCCACATCAGGGTCGACGGTTGGCCGGGTCAGCAATTCGCCTTGCTGTTCGTCGACTGGTTGCGCGCCAACCCGGCTGTGCAGGCCGACTACGTCGCGCTCAAGCGGCGGGCGGCGGCACAGGCGCACACCGACACCGGCGCCTACGCCGATGCCAAGGAGCCGTGGTTTCTCGACGCCTACCGGCGGGCCTGGGAATGGGCGGACACCACCGGCTGGCGGCCGTAGGGATCAGGCCGCGGGTGGTGTCGCCGCCGGCGGAGCCGCCTCGGGCGCCACGGCGTTCGGGTCGGCTGGGGCCGCGTCAGGTGCGGCGTCGGGCGCCGGAGGGGCGACGTTGGGGATGTCCAGGGGGGCGCCGCATTGCAGGGTGCCGTACAACGGATCGTCCTTGACGCGGAAGAACCGCGGTGCGATGAACTGGTCGGCCTTGGCGACGATCTGGTCATCGACCAGGATCTCGCAGTGCAGGTTCGATCCGTATGGCCACCCGATGGACAATTCCATCCCCGCCAGCTTGGGGTCGTCGAGCACCGTGTTCACCTCGAAGGTCTGGCCGGGCAGCATCGTCGGTGTGGCGCTGTTGACGTTCTGATCATCCATCTTGTACGCGACGACCGCGTCTCGCGATGTGCCGTCGGCCCGCGCCCGGTAGATGACGTTGTGGAGCACCTGGGGGGCGTCCGTGACGGGTGCAGGCGGCAGCTCGGTGTCGGTGCCCGGCTGGGCGATGGCGGCAGGCGAAGACCACAGCGTGCCCGCGCCGAGTGCGGCGACGGCAACGACCGCCGGCCACCGGCGCCTGGTGAACCTCATGACACCCGACTTTACCGGGTTTGCCCATGTCAGAGCCAAGTCGATGCCGTGCGCAGGAGTCGTCATCACCCTGGACATCGATCAAGATCAACCAGGTGTTACGCCGTATCCCGCCAGGTCAGGGCTATGTCGTGGCCGGCGAGCCAGCGGTCGAGGTGGTAGTCGTGCCGCGACAGCCCCTCGATGGTCGATACCGCCGTCTGAACAGCCTGTTCGCCGGTTTCTGGGCTCAGCAGACGGTGCCGGACCGCTGTGAGCAATTCGTCGACGTCGGCCAGCTCGACCCCGATACCGGTACGCACCACCAGGTCGAGGTAGTGATCCTCGGAATGCCACACCGTCGCACCCGGCGTGTAGCGGCCGACATCGAGGTAGTAGTCCTGGTCGCGCTCGTACCCCGGGTTGAAATGGAACACCGTTGCCCGCAGTCGTAACGCGGGGAGCAGCCACGACTCCAGGTAGTGGAACTGGGCCCGGCCCGGGGTGGGCCGGGCCAGGTACAAACCCCACGGCTCGACGGTGTAGGTGTCGACGGCCCGCACGATGCCCTTCGGATCGGTGTTCGTCCGGGCCGCCACGTCGAATGTCTCGTGCTTGGGAGGGTGGATGTGAAACAGCCTACGTCGCGCACGGCCGCGGAACAGAACATGTCGGTGAGGGGTTCTACCCTGGTGAACATGGCTTTCGCTACTGAACACCCGGTGCTGGCGCACTCGGAGTACCGCCCCGTCGACGCCATCGTGCGCGCCGGCGGCCGCTTCGAGGTGGTCAGTCAGTACGACCCCGCGGGAGACCAGCCGACCGCGATCGAGGAGCTCGAGCGCCGGGTGCAGGCAGGCGAGCGCGACATCGTGCTGCTGGGCGCCACCGGTACCGGTAAGTCGGCGACCACGGCATGGCTGATCGAGCGGCTGCAGCGGCCGACGCTGGTGATGGCCCCCAACAAGACACTCGCCGCACAGCTCGCCAATGAGCTGCGGGAGATGTTGCCGCACAACGCCGTTGAGTACTTCGTGTCGTATTACGACTACTACCAGCCCGAGGCCTACATCGCGCAGACCGACACCTACATCGAGAAGGACAGCTCCATCAACGACGATGTGGAGCGGCTGCGGCACTCGGCGACGTCGAGCCTGCTCTCCCGGCGTGACGTGGTGGTGGTCGCCTCGGTGTCGTGCATCTACGGTCTGGGCACTCCGCAGTCCTACCTGGACCGGTCGGTGGAACTGCAGGTCGGTCAGGAAGTTCCGCGTGACGCACTGCTGCGCTTGCTGGTCGACGTGCAGTACACACGCAACGACATGTCGTTCACCCGGGGCTCCTTCCGTGTCCGGGGCGACACCGTCGAGATCATCCCGTCCTACGAGGAACTGGCGGTGCGCATCGAGTTCTTCGGCGACGAGGTCGAGGAGCTGTACTACCTGCACCCACTGACCGGCGACGTGGTCCGCAAGGTCGACTCGCTGCGCATCTTCCCGGCCACCCACTACGTCGCGGGCCCGGACAGGATGGCGCACGCGATCTCCACCATCGAGGCCGAGCTCGAAGAGCGGCTGGCCGAGCTGGAAGGCCAGGGCAAGCTTCTCGAGGCGCAGCGGCTTCGGATGCGAACCAACTACGACGTCGAGATGATGCGGCAGGTCGGGTTCTGCTCGGGAATCGAGAACTACTCGCGCCACATCGACGCCCGCCCGGCGGGTTCGGCACCGGCGACGCTGCTGGACTACTTCCCGGAGGACTTCCTGCTCGTCATCGACGAGTCGCACGTCACCGTTCCGCAGATCGGCGGCATGTACGAGGGCGACATCTCGCGTAAACGCAACCTCGTCGACTTCGGGTTCCGGCTGCCGTCGGCGATCGACAACCGGCCGTTGACCTGGGAGGAGTTCGCCGACCGGATCGGGCAGACGGTGTATCTGTCGGCCACCCCCGGACCGTACGAGCTGAGTCAGTCGGCCGGTGAGTTCGTGGAGCAGGTGATTCGGCCCACGGGCCTGGTCGACCCCCAGGTCGTGGTCAAACCGACCAAGGGCCAGATCGACGATCTGATCGGGGAGATCCGCACGCGCGCCGACCGCGACGAACGCGTGCTGGTCACCACGCTGACCAAGAAGATGGCCGAAGATCTGACCGACTATCTGCTCGAGATGGGCATCCGGGTGCGCTACCTGCATTCGGAAGTCGACACGCTGCGCCGCGTCGAGCTGCTGCGGCAGTTGCGGCTCGGTGACTATGACGTCCTCGTGGGCATCAACCTGCTGCGCGAGGGTCTCGACCTCCCGGAGGTGTCGCTGGTCGCGATCCTCGACGCCGACAAGGAGGGGTTCCTGCGCTCGCCGCGCAGCCTGATCCAGACCATCGGTCGCGCGGCCCGAAACGTGTCGGGCGAGGTCCATATGTACGCCGACAAGATC
>CAZOIX010000556.1:473-3705 GCA_964579685.1 uncultured Mycobacterium sp. | reverse complement strand
GCCCCGCACGCTGCATACGACGGGCAGCTGGATCGTGTGGACCAGTTCGACGATGCGATGCGCGCCGTGCGGGACACGACGCACGAGGTCGCCGGCGCGGGGCCGTGCACCGCTGTTGGTGGTCGTCCAGTCAACGCCTGCGCAGAAATCGGCTCCGCCGCCACGAAGGTGGACGGCGCGAAGGGAGTCGTCCGTGCCGGCGCCGGTCAGCGCGTCGACGAACGCGTCCACCATCGGCGGGCTCAGCGAGTTGCGGCGCGACGGTCTCTCGAGCGTGACATGCAGAACGTCGCCTACCCGGGAGGCCAACACCGCCCCGTCGTCAGTCACCGTTGCCTCCGCTCTTCCGGAACTATACGGTTGGCGATACAGTATTGCTATCTTGTACAAGTTAGCAAGGAAAGCCCGCTGACGGAACAGGCGGCACGCGAAAGAGGACTCATGGCCGAGGGCACACCCCGATTCGGTGAGCAGCCGCTGTCGCAGACGGTCGCGGCCGCCGGGGCGCTCCGACGGCTGACCGGGGTGCTGCTGTCGCTCGAACACGAGCACCCGACCGTCGACGCCATGGTCGTCCAGATCGCCCAGTGGGAACGCGAGCTCGCTCCCGCCGCACCAACGGATCCCACACCGCGTATCGGGCCCCAGAGCACCGATGCCCAACGGGTGTATCTGGATCATGCGTTCGATGTCGGCGCGTACAACCCGTGCTTCCCCGAGTACACCTTCGACCAACTCGGCCCCGACACTGCGTCCGGCCGGGTCACCTTCCCGGTGGTGTATGAAGGGCCGCCGGGGTTGGTCAATGGCGGCTTCCTGGCGGTGTTCTTCGACTGCATCACTCAACATCAGAGTTGCGCCTCGGGCCGCACCGGAAAGACCCGCTCGCTGACGGTGACCTTTCGCCGCCCGACACCGGTGCTGGTCGAGCTGCGGTTCGACGTCGTCCGTGCGGAAGCCGACGGCCGGGTCACCTCCACAGCACGCCTACTGCTCGGCGACGAGCTACTGTGCACCGGCGAATTCAACACGGCCGCTTCGTCACCCGACAAGCTCAGCGTCTTCGACTTCGGTCATCGGCGGGCGACGGATCGATGACCAGCGTGCAGCGGATCCGTCAGCCCCGAGTGGCCGAGATCGTCGCCTCGCGGCTTCGCGACGAGATCCTCTCCGGACGCATCAAGGAAGGCGATGTCCTTCCGTCTCAGGACACCTTGCTCGCCGAGTTCGGAGTCAGCCCGCCCGCGCTGCGCGAGGCCATTCACATCCTCGAGACCGATGGGCTGATATCGGTGCGTCGCGGGAACATGGGCGGGGCGATCGTCCACCCGCCGTCGGCCGAGCGCACCGCGCACATGATCAGTATGGTGCTGCAGACGCGGTCTGCGAAACCGGCGGACGTCAGTGGCGCCCTGATGCATCTCGAGCCGATCTGTGCGGGCATGTGTGCCGCGCGCGAAGACCGGCTGACCGAGGTCGTTCCGTATCTAGAAGCCGAGATCGCGACGCAGACAGAACAATTCGACAATCTGGCGAGATATGTGCCCAATGCCCGCCGTTTCCACGAGGCCATCGTGTCGCGATGCGGCAACGAACCGATGATCCTGCTGATCGGATCCCTGGAGCTGATCTGGTCGGCCCACGAATCGTCGGTGTGGAGTGACGAAGGCGATCCGATGGAGCACAAGACCATGCGGGCCGCGCTTCGTGATCACCAGCGGCTGGTGGATGCCATCCGCGACGGCAACGAGGCGCGCGCCGTGAAGCTCGCACAGGATCACCTGGCCGTCGCACGACGCAACACGCTCGCGGTCGGGGCGGACAAAACCATTGAGGCCAAGTTGATTTCCAACGTCGAGTGAAGGACTTCCAATGACTGATGACCGGGTGCTGTTCGACGTCGACCGTGACAAGCGCATCGCCACGATCACGTTCAACAACCCGAGCCAACGCAACTCGTACGACGCGGCGATGCGTGAAACCGTCGGTCGCTACCTCGATCAGGTGGCCGAGGACGACGATCTGACGGTGGTGGTGCTGCGCGGCGCCGAGGGCGTGTTCAGCACGGGGGCGGATATGAACAACGCGTACGGCTGGTACGGCGATGTGGGGGCACCCGCGGCCAAGCGCCGGCCGAGTCAGCGGCGCCGGTTGACCGTTGACCGCAAGTCGTTCGGCTTCTATCACAACCTCATGGGCTATCCGAAGGTCACGGTGGGGGAGATCAGCGGCTACGCCCTCGGCGGTGGCTTCGAGATGGCATTGATGACGGACATCTCCGTGATCGGTCGGAATACCAAGATCGGCATGCCCGCGACGCGATTCCTCGGCCCCGCCCTTGGCAGCCTGCACATGTTCTTCCACAGACTGGGTCCCGTGCTGGCGCGGAGGCTGCTGCTGACCGGCGACATCATCGAAGCCGGCGCCGTCGAACATCTCGGAGTGTTCACCGACACCTGCGATCCGGGCGCTGTCACCGCGCGGGCGCGGTACTGGGCCGAGAAGGCCGCGAAGATGCCCGCCGACGGTGTCGTGATCGCCAAGGAAGCCTTCCGTCTGGTCGAACAGAGTCAGGCGTATCAGGGTGAGGAAGTAGCCAGCTATCTGTTCCACGCCTATGGGACAAACCTGCAGTTCGCGCCGGGTGAGTTCAACTTCGTCAAGACCCGCGCGCAGCACGGCGCCAAGGAGGCGTTTCGGCTGCGTGACGAGCACTTCTTCGTGCCTGAGCCGGAGTGAGCACCCTCACCTACTGGGAGCGCAACAATATCTGCTACTTTTGTAAAGTCACCCAAGCCGAAATCCGAGGTCGAAACCATGTCAACACCCGTCATCGTCGGTGCAGCCAGGACGGCGATCGGCCGTTCCTTCAAGGGGACGTTGGTCAACACCCCGCCCGAGACCCTGATCACTACCGTGCTGCCCGAGGTGGTCCGTCGGTCGGGTGTGGATCCCGCCGACATCGACGACATCATCTTCGCCGAATCGCACTACGGCGGTGGTGATCTGGCGCGCTATGCCGCCGACGCGACTGGGCTGCACCATGTTCCGGGCCAGTCGGTGAACCGGCACTGCGCGGGTAGCCTGACCGCCATCGGCAACGCGGCCGCCCAGATCGGCTCGGGCATGGAGCGGGTGCTGATCGCCGGTGGCGTCCAATCGCTGTCGATGACGCCATTGACGAACTGGCGCATCCCGGGCCCTGAGTTGAAGTTCGAGGAGCGGTGGATGC
>CAZOIX010000556.1:0-463 GCA_964579685.1 uncultured Mycobacterium sp. | reverse complement strand
CGCACCGGCGAAGGACATGTCGATCACGGTCGGCTGGAACACCGCGCAGTCGGTGGGCATCACCCGCGAGGAGATGGACGCATGGGCCGCCAGGTCTCATCAGCGGGCCGTCGCCGCGCAGGATGCGGGGAAGTTTCTCGACGAGATCATCCCGATGAAGATCCAGCAGTTCGACGGATCGGTCGTGGACTTCAGCGTGGACGAGCATCCGCGCCGCGACACCACCGTCGAGAAGCTTGCCGGGCTCAAGGTTCTGCACCCGGAGATCGAAGGGTTCTCGATCACGGCGGGCAACAGCAGCGGCACCAATGACGCCGCGGCCGGGGTGGCGCTCGTCGAGCGTGGTTACGCCGACGCCAACACACTTCCCGTGATGGCCACCGTAAAGGCCTGGGCCGCAGCGGGTGTCCCGGCCCGCGATTGCGGTCTCGGTGCGGTGAAGGTGATCGGCAAGGTGCTCGAC
>CAZOIX010000555.1:0-3709 GCA_964579685.1 uncultured Mycobacterium sp. | reverse complement strand
GTTCAACATCAGCACCGGCGCCGCACTCTGGGCACATGCGGTCAGGCCGGAGCGTCGCCTGGTGTGGGCGCCCGATGTGAAGGGCTCCGTGGCGTTTCTGATCAGCGGTGTGCTGGCAGTGGTGGCGGTGACGGCCGTCGTCGGGATCGTCGAGCTGAAATCTCACGATTGGCAGGGCGGGTGGATCAACATGATCGGCTGCGTGGCCTTCGCGGTGTCCGCGCTCGGTGCGTTCGTGAGCAATTCGGGTGTCACCGAGGACGCATTGCTGGCCAATCTGGGCACGTTCGTGGGTGCATTGTGTTTCCTGGTGGCCGCGTTGGTGGTGCTGCCGCGCAGCTCCGAAGACGGTTGAGCGGCCCTAGCTTCGTTTCGGCTCAGCCGGGACGACGGGCACGGCCAGCAGCGGAAAAAGGGCGGACACGGCGAACGCCACCGGGTAGCCGACGGCGCCGATCAACGCGCCGAAGAGCGGTGCGGCAGCAGCGGAGGCCAAGTGCTGACTGGTGTTCTGCACGCCCAAGGCCCGTCCGCTCCAGAACGGTCCGGCGATCTCGGCGATGGCGGTGAACGCCAATCCGTTGTCCGACACGGTGATCACCGACGCGATCACCATGAGCGCCACGCTCGCCGGTGAATTGAGCCAGTCGGTCAGCGCGAGCAGTCCCATCGCGACGGCGGCGGCCAGCGCGATCGTACGGATCGGCCTCAGCCGCGAGCCGGCGACATCCGACCATCGTCCGGCGGCGATTCGACCGCCCGCACCCAACACCTGGGCGACCGTGATCATGGCGCCGGCCGCCGCGGCCGACCACCCGCGATCGGACATCAGCCACACCAGCGCGAATGTCCACAGCACCCCCTGGGGAACCACCAGCAATACCGAAACGGCGTGAATTCGCGTCAGCACCGACGTCCGGTACGGGTTGGCCAGGTGCTCGGCCGGAGCCTCGGAGCGCGGTGGGCGCGGCGGATCGATGACGGCCACCGCGCACACGACCGCGGACGCGGCGCAGACGATCGCCGGAAACATCAGGGCCGCCGACACGCCGTGACTTTCGGCTACCCGGGGAATCACCAACGCGCCGAGACCGACCCCGAGGGGTGTGGCGGTCTGGCGGATACCCATGACCAACCCGCGTTGATCCGGCGGAAACCAGCCGACCACCAACCTGCCGCTTGCCGAGTTACTGCTGGCGGCAACCATTCCGCCGAGAAACAGAAACGCGCCGACGGCGAACAGGGAGTGCACGGACGCGGCCGCGAACGCGGCCGCAGCGATCAGGGCCGATCCAAGGGTCAGCACGATGCGTTCACCCACCCGGTCGACCACATAGCCCCAGGCAACCAGCGTGCACACCATGCCGAAGCTGGGCATCGATGACAGCAGGCCCGCGGCCGCAAGGTCGAGACCACGCTCGGCATGAAGGCTCGGGATGAGGAACGCCGCACCGTTGATGAACACATTGGCGCATGTCGTCGTCGTCAGTGCGATGACAAGCATCGACCAGCGTCGCGCGGTGCTGATCGTCTCGACGGTCACCACCACATGCTCGCATGGCCGTCTCATATATCTGAATTACAATCTCACTATATGAGAGCCGCGCTTAGCGGGAGCGGCTGTAGCGCCGGTGATCACGGCCACTAGGCTCTGGGGATGCGCCTTGGTCGTATCGCCAGCCCCGACGGGGTCGCCTTCGTCAGTATCGACGGTTCGCCCGACGACCCGGATCACACCGTGGCCAGAGAAATCGCCGAACACCCCTTCGGTGCGCCGACCTTCACTGGCCGACAGTGGCCGCTGGCCGACGTGCGTTTGTTGGCGCCCATCCTGGCCAGCAAGGTGGTGTGCATCGGGAAGAACTACGCGGCCCATGTCGCCGAGATGGGCGGTGGAGATTTTCCCGACCCGGTGATGTTCATGAAGCCCAACACCGCGATCATCGGTCCGAACGTGCCCATTGCGCTGCCGTCGGACGCCAACCCGGTGCACTTCGAGGGCGAGCTCGGCGTCGTCATCGGCCGGCCCTGCAAGGACGTCCCCGCCGCTCGCGCAGCGGAGACCATCCTGGGCTACACGATCGGTAACGATGTGTCGGCGCGTGATCAGCAGCAGAAGGACGGTCAGTGGACCAGGGCGAAGGGCCATGACACGTTCTGTCCGATCGGGCCGTGGATCGTCACCGATCTCGATCCTGGCGATGTCGAATTGCGGACCGAGGTCAACGGAGAAACGAAACAGCTCAGCCGGACGTCGCTGATGATCCACGATGTCGGCGCGATCGTGGAATGGATTTCGGCGGTGATGACACTGCTGCCCGGCGATCTCATTCTGACCGGCACGCCGGAAGGAGTCGGTCCGATCGAGGACGGCGACACCGTCAGCGTGAGCATCGAGGGCATCGGGACATTGACGAATCCGGTTGTACGCAAAGGAAAGTCATGACGGATATGCGGGTTCGGTTCTGTCCGTCGCCGACCGGCACACCGCACGTCGGACTGATTCGCACGGCGCTGTTCAACTGGGCCTATGCGCGCCACTGCGGCGGTTCGTTCGTGTTCCGGCTCGAGGACACCGATGCCGAGCGGGACAGCGAGGAAAGTTATCTGGCGCTGTTGGACGCCCTGAGTTGGTTGGGACTGAACTACGACGAGGGCCCCGACATCGGAGGCCCATACGCCCCGTACCGGCAGTCGGAGCGCGGCGAGATCTACCGCGATGTGCTTGCGCGCCTGCTGGAATCCGGTGAGGCGTACGAGGCGTTTTCGACAGCAGAGGAAGTGGAGGCCCGACACGTCGCTGCGGGCCGAAGCCCCAAGCTGGGGTATGACAACTACGACCGCGAATTGACCGACGCACAGCGCGCCGCGTTCCTCGACGAAGGTCGCAAGCCCGTGCTTCGGCTGCGGATGCCCGGCGAGGACATCACATGGCGCGATCTCGTCCGTGGGGACACCACGTTCGCGGCGGGTGTGGTTCCCGATTTCGCCCTGACCCGCGCCAGCGGGGATCCGTTGTACACCTTGGTCAATCCGGTCGACGACGCGCTGATGAAGATCACCCATGTCTTGCGCGGTGAAGATCTGCTGCCGTCCACACCGCGCCAGCTCGCGTTGTATCAGGCGCTGATCCGAATCGGTGTTGCCCAATGGATCCCCGAGTTCGCTCACCTGCCAAGCGTTCTCGGCGAAGGCAACAAGAAGCTGTCCAAACGCGATCCGCAGTCGAACCTTTTCATCCACCGCGAGCGTGGCTTCATTCCCGAGGGGCTGCTGAACTACCTGGCGCTGCTCGGTTGGGGTATCGCCGACGACCGTGACGTATTCGGCCTTGATGAGATGGTGGCTGCGTTCGACGTCGTCGACGTCAACTCCAACCCCGCGCGGTTCGACCAGAAGAAGGCAGACGCGCTCAACGCCGAACACATCCGGATGTTGAGCGAGGACGAATTCACCGGGCGGTTGGCGGCGTTCTTCACTGACCACGACCACGACACCGGTCTGGACGACACGAAGTTCGCAGAGGCCGCCCGGCTCGTGCAGACCCGAATCGTCGTGCTCGGTGACGCCTGGGACTTGCTGAGGTTCCTCAACGACGACGAGTTCGCCCTCGATACGAAGGCGGCGGCCAAGGAACTGGGGCCCGACGCCGTCGCGGTGCTGGACGCCGCGCTCGCTGCCCTCGACGCGGTCGGGGAGTGGACCACCG
>CAZOIX010000554.1:0-3715 GCA_964579685.1 uncultured Mycobacterium sp. | reverse complement strand
AGCCTTTCGTGGTGTCCGCCTTAGGCGCCGGGGCGGAGGAGTACCGGGTCACTGGGCGTGCCGCGCCAGATCCGCAGCGCCGCGCCCTGCTGTATGCGGTCGAACGCAAACGCGCCGAGATGACCGCGGTCGAATTGCACGCCAGTGAAATGCGGGCCACGGAGAACGCCCGCCTCGAACGTGGGCTGTTGCCGTCGCCGCTGTTGCTGGACGACCCGGGCGTCGACATCGTGGCGCAGTACCGGCCCAGCAGGCAGTTCGCGCTGCTCGGCGGCGACTTCTACGACTTCGTCCAGACCCCCGACCGCACCGTGCACGTCATGGTCGGCGATGTGGCCGGACACGGTCCCAACGAGGCGGCTCTCGGCGTCGCGCTGCGCATCGGCTGGCGCGCGCTGACGTTCGCCGGTCTGCGCGGCAACGAGCGGATGCACCAGCTGGAGCGGATCCTGAGCACCGAGCGTCCGGGCACAAGCATCTTCGCCACCGTGCTGTCGGTGGCGATCTCGCCCAACGATCTGAGCTTCAACGCGGTTTCCGCCGGTCATCCGGGCATGCTGCTGCACGGCCCCGATTCGGTGGAGTGGCTGGAACCGTCGGTGGGTCCCGCGCTCGGCCTCAGCGGCTCCGAATGGCCGCTCAATAACTTGGAACTGCCACCCGGGCACGGCCTGGTGCTGTTGACCGACGGATTGTTCGAGGGACGTTCCGGCCAGGGCGTTGAACGCCTCATGGAGACGGGTCTGCTGGAGGTGGCGCAGTCGTATGCGCATCTTCCCGGCGCCGAATTCGTCAACGCGCTGATCGACGACGTCGAGCGCCGCGCCCAGTCCGTGGGTGGGATCAGCGATGACATCGCGGTCGTGCGGGTCGAGCGGACGCCCACCGAATGAGATGGCGGCCGACCGTCCAGGGTTGGCAGAACCTGGTGGTGGCGTTCATGGGCGTCATCGTGCTCGCCGGGGCGATCGTGGGTGCTGTCCTGCTGAACAGGGTTGACCATGTGTCGGCCAGAATCAGCGGAGAGATCGGGCCGATGCGGATCGCGGCCTACCAGCTGCAGGCGGCGTTGCGCGACCAGGAGACGTCGGTCCGCGGGTACGCGATTTCGGCCGACCCGCGCTTTCTTCAGCCATACGCCGCCGGGCAGAAGGCCGAACAAGCCGCCGCGCAGGAGATCCGGAAGCTTGCCGGAGATCGGCCCAGGGTGCTCGATGATCTGGACGCCATCGAGCAGGCATCGGTGACATGGCGCACCGAATATGCTGAGCCACTGATCACCGAGGTGAAACCCACCGTGCCGTCGGTGACCGACGCTGCGACGGCCGAAAACGGTAAAGCCCTGTTCGACACGCTCCGCCAACACTTCGACGCACAGCTGGCGAACCTGGAACAGGAGCGCGAGAGCGCGCTCCACCAGCGGGCGGTGTTGGAGAACTGGCGCAATGTCGTCATGACCGCGATCGTCGTCACGCTGGTCGTCGCTGCCCTCCTGTCGGCTCTGGTGATCAGAACCGCGGTCACGCGTCCACTGGAGGCACTGGCCGCCGCGTGCAGAAGGATCACCGAGGGTGATTTCAGCGAACGGATCGTGCCGCAGGGCCCCAGGGACATCCGTGCGATCGCGGCCGACGTCGAGGATATGCGCCAGCGGATCGTCGAGGAGCTGGAAGCCACCCGGTCGGCGCGCAGCCAACTGGCCGAACAGGCGCTCGAACTGCAGCGGTCGAACGCCGAACTCGAGCAGTTCGCCTATGTCGCGTCCCACGATCTCCAAGAGCCGCTGCGCAAGGTGGCCGCCTTCTGCCAGCTCATCGAGAAGCGGTACGGGGACCAGCTCGACGAGCGTGGCACCGAGTACATCGCGTTCGCCGTGGACGGCGCCAAACGTATGCAGATTCTGATCAACGACCTGCTGACGTTCTCCCGAGTGGGCCGGCTCAACCCGACGCGCGACGACGTCGATCTCGGCGCCACGCTGGACGACGCCGTCGAGAACCTCGACACCGCGATCGCCGAATCCGGCGCCGAGATCGTCCGCGAGGGTCTGCCGCTACCGCGGATCGAGGGCGACCCCACTCTGTTGACGATGGTGTGGCAGAACCTCATCGGCAATGCTGTGAAGTTCAAACGCGACGGTCTCGCACCACGCATCGTCGTCGATTGCGAGCAACGCTCCAACGAGGCCGGTGGCGAGTGGTTGCTGACCGTGACAGACAATGGCATCGGGATTCCTGAAGAGTTCTCCGACAAGGTCTTCGTGATCTTCCAGCGGCTGCACGGTCGTGACGCCTACAGCGGTACCGGCATCGGCCTCGCACTGTGTAAGAAGATCATCGAACACCACGGCGGCGCCATCTGGATCGACAGCTCCTATACCGGGGGGACCAGATTTCGCTTCACGATTCCTGTCGCTGTGGACAACAGGGTTGCAGTCGAACTGGGAGGGGACACATGACACCGGACGGTCGGGCTATCGACGTCCTGCTCATCGAGGATGACGCAGGAGACGAGCTGATCACTCGGGAAGCCTTCGAGCACAACAAAATCAAGAACAACCTTCATGTCGCTCGCGACGGCGAGGAGGGCCTGGACTTCCTGTACCGGCGCGGTGCCTACGAGAACGCTCCCCGCCCCGATCTGGTGTTGCTCGATCTGAACCTGCCCAAGTACGACGGCCGCGAGCTGCTCGAGCAGATCAAGTCCGACCCGGAACTGAGCCACATCCCCGTGGTGGTGTTGACGACCTCCTCGGCGGAGGAGGACATCCTGCGCAGCTACAAGCTGCACGCCAACGCCTATGTCACCAAGCCGGTCGATCTGGACCAGTTCATGAACGCCGTCCGTCAGATCGACGAGTTCTTCGTTCAGGTGGTGCGGCTGCCCGGGTCGTGACCGGCCGCGTCGAACTTCATCCGCACGGTAGTGCCCTTCGTTGAGGGCTTGACGTCGACGCCCGAACTCACCGCACGCATGATCGGCAGCCCGCGGCCGCGGGTGCTGGGCTTGTCCGGTGGTGGCTGCCAGACGCCGTGGTCGGCGATGTCGACGACGATCTTGCCGCGGTCGTGGCGGGCCTCGACGCAGATCGACCCGGCATCGATATCGCGGTAGGCGTGCTCGATGCAGTTCGTGCACGCTTCGTTGACCACCAGCACGATGTCGGCGATGCCGGTGTTCGACACCCCGATCGGCTCGAGCCAGCAGGTCAGCCGCTGCCGGATTTCGGCGAGTCGTTCGGCAGCCGCGGGAACCTCGATGCGGAGCGACCCGGCCGGCCGCGAGCACGCATCGATCACCACGGGTGTCGTTGTACCCCGACAGTGCCGATATCTCACGTAGGCAATCGGGCCGTTATCAGTATGTGACCTAGCGGTAGAACGTCCAGCTGTAGTCGGCCGACCAGGCACCGTCGACGCAGCTGAGCGGAACTCCGTCCGGCGACTGCGCGACTCCCGTCGCATCCCCGCACGGCAGCCGGAGGGTGCGCACCCCCACCAGCGGCGGGGCCGAGACCCAGATGCCCCGCGAACTGCAGGCCAACGTGTTACCCGACGCGTCGATGCCCCAGTTGTACCGCGTGTTCTGCGAGCAGTGCTCACCGGCGACGGCGGTGCGAGTGAGGTACGGCACGCAGTCCGCGCCGTCGCAGTAGCCCGGAGAACCCGAGGCATTCGCCGCGATCACCATGGGCGCAGCAGCGAACCCGCACGCC
>CAZOIX010000553.1:0-3721 GCA_964579685.1 uncultured Mycobacterium sp. | reverse complement strand
CCGTTGCCGACCTCCTCGCCGTTGTAGAGCATTGGCGCGTTGTCCTTCTCGCCCTCGCCGATCACCACGACGCCACGCATCGATACGGTGTTGACCAGCTCACGCATGGCGTCGACGGCCGCTCCGTCGCCGCCCTCCTTGTTGCCGCGACCTACCCAGCGCCCCGCCGCCATTGCGCCGGCTTCGGTCACTCTCACGAGCTCAAGGGCGAGGTTACGGTCGGGTGCTTCACCGCGGGCGGGGGTCATGCGCAGATTGTCCCACCCCGTGTCCGCCCGTTGGGACCTGGGATACTGGCGACCATGACCACCCAGCCGCAGCCGGCTCCGGCGCCCAAGCCAGCCAAGTCGCGGCTGCTTCAGGACGGCCGGGACATGTTCTGGTCGATTGCGCCGTTGGTGCTGGCCTGCATCGTGCTGGCCGGGGTGCTCGGCATGTGCTCGTTGCAGGGCACCGGGCCCGTGGAGGGTCCCGCACCCAGCTTCGACGCACCTGCGGCGCTGCGGGCCGACGCCGACGCCCTCGATATCCCGATCCGGGTGCCGCAGCTGCCGCAGGGGTGGCAGTCGAACTCCGGCAGCCGAAACGGCATCGACGGCGGCCGCACAGATCCGGTGTCTGGCGAACGTGTGCGCGCGGTCAGCTCGACAGTCGGATATCTCGCACCCAGCGGGATGTATCTGAGCCTGACGCAGAGCAACGCAGACGAAGACAAGCTCGTCGGCTCCATGGAGTCCGACCTCTATCCGACGGGCGTCGAGGCCGTCGACGGAGTCACGTGGGTGGTGTATGAGGGCGGAGACCGGGACGGGCGCCCCGGCGAGCCCCTGTGGACCACCCGACTGGACGGCCCGAAGGGATCGGCGCAGATCGCCATAACCGGGGCCGCAACGACCGACGAGTTTCGTACGCTGGCTGCGGCGACGCAGACCGCCGCTCCACTGCCTACCAAATAGCCGACCGTCGAGTAGGAGACGCGATGACCGCACCCGAAGCGGACCTGACCGGCTGGACGGCCGCGCCGTTCACCGCCGCCGGCTACACCCACGACGTGTACCGCAAGGGTGAGGGTCCGGGTGTGGTGCTGATCCCCGAGATGCCGGGCATCCATCCCGGCGTGCTGGGCCTCGGTAATCATCTGGTGGACAACGGCTTCACGGTCGCCATTCCGTCGCTGTACGGCACACCGGGGGCGGCGGCGATGCGTCCCGGGATGCTCCCGATCATGCTGCGAGGTTGTGTGGCAAAGGAATTCGCGGCCTTCGCAACGAACGCGGACCGCCCGGTTGCCCATTACCTACGTGCGCTGGCCCGTGATCTGAACGAGAAGACTCCCGGCAAGGGGGTCGGCGTGATCGGCGAGTGTTGGAGCGGGGGCTTCGCCCTGGCGGCTGCGGTCGACGAGAGCGTGCTGGCTCCGGTGCTGAGTCAGCCGTCGTTGCCGATCGGGCTGACGGCCAAGCAACGGCGCGATCCGGGCGTGTCCGAGGCCGAGTTGAGGATCGTCGAACGGCTGGCTGCCGACGAAGGTCTGTGCGCAATGGGCTTGCGGTTCAGCGAAGATCCGCTGTCGCCGGGCGCCCGCTTCAAGACCCTGAAACAGCGCCTCGGCGACGCGTTCGAGGCCATCGAGATCGACTCGAAGAAGGGGAATGAACACGGCTTCGGCAAGGCTGCACACTCCGTACTGACGCTGGAGGTCCGCGAAGTCGACGGGCACCCGGCCTACGAGGCGCGCAAGCGCGTCGTCGAGTTCCTCACTCAGCGCCTGACGTAGCCGCGGGCGTGGCCTCGTCCTCCTCGTCGTCCGGTGCCTTCTCGGAATGTTCCTCATCATGTAACTGCTTGATCCGGCGACCCAAACGCGCGAATGGGTTGCGCCGTTTGGGTTTGACGTCCTTCTCATCGGGCTGATCCATCGGCACGCCCTTGTACACCGACAGGTAGACGCTGATGGTGGTGACGATGACGATCATGATGACCGGACCGATGACAATGCCCCAGGCGCCGAACATGGCGATACCGGCGAACACCGCGAGCAGCATGAGCGCCGAGTCCAGGCGGGCCGCGCGAGGAACGAGGATCGGGCGCAGGAAGTTGTCGATGTTGGTCACCACGATGAGGTGGAAGAGGATCACGAAGACGCCGCCGAATACGTTGCCGTAAAGGATCATTCCGACACCGAACGGGATCGTGATGATGCCGCTGCCCAGCGGAATGACCGACAGCGCGGACAGCAGCACCGCGAAGAGAAAGAAGCCCTGGTGGAATCCGGCGATGTAGATCGATGCGGCGCCGGCGACACCTTGACAGACCGCGATGACGAACTGACCCATGACGGTGCCCTTGACCATCGCGCCCATCTTGGTCATGTAGAGATCGGTGATCTCCTCGCCGAGCGGGTTGAGGCGCCGGATGAGCAGCAGCACCTTGTCGCGGTTGGTCAACAGCGAGATGAACACGTACAGAAACAGGATCGCCGCCGTGATCGCGCCGAACGCGCCGCCTGCCGCGCCCTGCAGGACACCGAGCAGCCATTTGCCGGCTTCCTGCGCCACGGTGGCCATCGAACCCCGTAGCGAGTCCGGGGTGACCGTGACGTCGACGAAGGGCACGCGATCCAGGAGGTCGTTGACGAATTGCAGCGACCGGTCGCCGAGGGCGGACAGGTCGGTGTGCTGAACCCAGTCGGCAACTCGTTCGACCATGGTGGTGATCTGGACGACCGCGAGGAACACGAAGAGCACCAACGGCACGATGACCGCGGCGACCGCCGCCAGCAGTGTCAGCGCCGCCGACAATCCCGCGCCGAGCCGTCGGTTGAGTCGCCGGTACAGCGGCTGGAACAGGTAGGCCGCCACCGCGGCGACCACGATGAGGATGAAGTATCCCCGCAGGAAGTACGCGCCGAACAGGATCGCGATGACCGTCGCGATCGCCAGCGCACGCTTCTGCGTCAGCGTGAATTCGGTATTCACGCGCTATTTCTACAGCGTGTCGGACCGTGCCTCAGCCTGTTTGGCGCGTTGTCCCTCGATGAACCTCATCGACAGTCGGTTCATCAAGGCCGGTGCCAGCCTGGCGAACATCCACTGTGCGCGAGCGATCCGCGGTTTCACCAGGATCGCCTTGTTCTTCTCGACGGCCCGTAGGACGTCGCGCGCCAGTTGGTCGGCGTCATAGGGCTTGCCGCCCTGGGTCTGCAGGAAGTAATCGCGTCCGACGAAACCACCGACCGCGCCCTTGTCGAGAATCGGGGTCTCCACCGCCGCCGGGCACACCACGAGCACGCCGACGCCGCGCGGGACGGCCTCGGATCGCAGCGCCAGCGAAAGCCCGACGACGGCATGCTTGGTCGTCACATAGCTGGTGATCTGACCGGCAGCGGCAAGGCCGGCCATCGACGCGGTGTTCACGATGTGACCGTGGCCTTGATCCAGCATCACCGGATAGGCCGCGGCGACGCCGTGCACCACACCGCGAATGTTGACGTCGATGATCGTGTTCCACTGGTCCAGCGTCAGGAGTTCGGTGTCGCCGCCCCAGCAGATTCCCGCATTGTTGAACATCAGGTCGAGCCGACCGGCCCGGCCGATGACCTCGTCGACCGCCGACTGCACCGCGGTCGCGTCGGTGACGTCGAGTCGCGCCGGACGTGCTCTGTCGCCCAGCGCTGCGGCCGTCCGCACGGCCGCCACACCGTCGATGGCGGTGCACACGA
>CAZOIX010000552.1:0-3726 GCA_964579685.1 uncultured Mycobacterium sp. | reverse complement strand
GGACAGGGTATGGCGCGTGGTCAACAGTCGCTGGGTGGAATTGCCGCCGCTGCTGCAGCCGCGTGCGGCAGCGTCGGCCGCCGTCGTCGGTGACCAACTGATCGTCACAGGCGGCGTGGACGCTTCCGGCAAACTGTTGAACACCACCGAGGTCTACGACGGCACCGGATGGAAGCTGGGTGCCCCGATGCCGACTCCACGCCAGTTGTCGGGTGCGGCATCCGACGGAAAACTGATGTACACGGTCGGCGGCACCAACGGGAGCGCGGACCTGACCGCCGTCGAGGCGTATGACCCCGTCGCGGATACGTGGACCACCATGCCCGCACTTCCGGAGGGCCGCAGCGACTTCGGCGTGGCGATCTCCGACGCCCGCTTGGTGGCGGTCGGCGGAAAGTCCTCGGGGCAGGTGCTCACGAGCGTGGACGCACTCGATCTCACCACGGCGACCTGGACCGCCCTACCGGACCTTGCGACGGGCCGACATGCCTCGGCCGTCGCGGCGGTGGGGAAGACGGTCTACGCGATAGGTGGATCGACCAGTCCGGCGGACAGCCAGGTCACGTCATCCGCAGAAGCGCTGAAGCTGGCACCGCGAAAGCCCCAACCGGCAGCGGAATGGCGGCCGTTGCCGGATGCGCCGACTCCGAGGTTGATGGCGGCGTCGACCGTGCTCGACGGAAAGATCTATATCGCGGGCGGCATGCTGGGGCACGCCGAAACACTCGATGCCTTCGAGAGGTTCGATCCGAAGACCGGGAAGTGGGAAACGCTGCCGTCGCTGCCCATTGCACTGAATCATGCGACGGCGGCGGCCTACCGCGGCGAAATCGTCGTCATCGGAGGCGCCACCGACGCCGTGGCAGAAGCGTCGAACAAGGTCTTCGCGTTCCGCGACGGCAAGTGGGCCGAGCTGCCGAGCCTCCAACACGCCAGGGCCGCGCCCGCGGCTGCGGTCGTCGACGACAAGATCGTGGTCGTCGGAGGGCAGGACGACAAACAGCTCGTCACCCAGACCGAGGTGTTCGACGGCGAGTCATGGACGCTCGCCGCCGATATGCCTACCCCGCGTGAACATCTGGCCGCCGTATCGGACGGTGTCTACGTGTATGCGGTTGGTGGCCGCGCACTGTCCGCCGACGAGAACTCCGCGGCCTTCGAGCGTTTCGATCCGGAATCCGGAAACTGGGAGAAGCTCGCGGACATGCCGACCCCGCGCGGTAGTTACGGCGCCGCGCTCGTCGACGGGCGGATCGTCGCCGTCGGTGGTGAGGAACCGACGCGGGTGCTCGCCACCGTCGAGATGTACGACATCTCCACCGGAAAGTGGTCGACGCAGGCGCCGATCAACACCCCGGTACACGGCCAGGTGGTAGCCGCGGTCGACACGACCGTGTACTGCATCGGCGGCGCCGACCGGCCCACCCACGAAGGTCCCGTCGGGATGGTCGAGGCGCTCGACTTCACCTAACTGCCGCTGTCGCGCAGCTGGGCGATCGTTACTGCGCCGCGCCGAAGTGCCTCATTGGCGAGGCGCACCCGCCGGTCTCCCTCCGACGGGATGGCGAACTTGTCGTAGAGGTTCTGCAAATGTTGCTTGACGGCGGCCTCGGTCACGTACAGCTCACCCGCCATCCGCCGCACCGAAGCTGGCTCGGGGAACGGGTCGTCGGAGACCAGGGGTCGGCACAACACCATGAGCACATCGATTTCACGCCTGGTCAGCCTGGGCGGGAGCTGGGCGGCATCGGGGACGATGGTCGCCTCCTCGAGCGGTTCGCCGGACTGGCGCGCTTCCAGGAACACCACCCGCGACTTGCCGATGCGGACCTCGTCGCCGGAACGCAGGACCCGCTCCGCGGCGATCTTCTCGCCGTTGACGAAGGTGCCGTTGCGACTGCCCACATCGCGTATCGACCAGGCAGAACCGTGGTTCTCCAAGATGGCGTGCAGGCGGGAGACGGTGGGGTCGTGTTCAAGGGAAACGGCATTGGTCGAGGCCTTGCCGAGGGTCACCCGGTCGCCGGTCAACGGAACCAGTTCTCGTCCCGACGGCTTGAAGACTTCCAAGTGGGAAGACATGCTGACCTCCTGTGGGGGCAATTTTCACCCAGAGACGCGGTCTGTGGTCCTCGAACGCGCCGCTGGCGCATATTTCGTGTCCCCTGGCGAGTACCACCGCGAAGCCGCGGCCGGACGTGGCACGCTGAACGCCGGCTCTTCGGAAGGTGGCGAGGCAGATGTGTACGCGGGTGCTGTGGAACACCGACGGCAGATATGTGATGGCCGGCCGCACGATGGACTGGCCGGAGTCGACACAGCCGACCATTGTCGCGTTTCCCCGTGGCCGTGACCGGGACGGCGGCAAGGTCGGCGAACTTGTTGCGGTCGCGGACAATCCACTGCGCTGGGCCAGCCGTTACGCCAGCCTGGTGACGACCGTCTACGGGATCGGGACGGTCGACGGATTCAACGAGGCCGGGCTCGGGATGCACGCTCTGTACCTGAGGTCCACGGACGTCGGAGCCCGAGATCCGGCGCGGCCGGGAATCCAGTTGGGGCTCTTCGGCCAGTATCTGCTCGACCAGGCGGGTTCCGTCGCCGACGCCCTGGCGCTGGTGGACACGTTTCAGCCGGTGATGGTTCAAGCGCACGGCCGGGAGGCGACCATCCATTTCGCGCTCGAAGACGCCGGCGGTGACTCGGCGATCATCGAGTTCGCCGGCGGGGAACCCGTCATCCACCACGGTCGTCAGTACACCATCATGACCAATGATCCGACCTACGAGGAACAACTGGGTTTGCTTGCACACCAGGACTTTTCGAACCCCAACAGCAGCATGCCGCTGCCGGGCAACGTCAACGCGGTCGACCGGTTCCAGCGCGCGGCCTACTATGCCGCCCTGCTGCCCGATCCGGCTGACACCCGGCAGGCGGTGGCTTCTGTGATGGCGATCATGCGCAATGTGTCGGTTCCGTTCGGTGCGCCGTATGCGGACTTCGGCGTGTACAACACCGAATATCGCACGGTGATCGATCTGACGAACAAGCTGTACTTCTTCGAGTTGTCCACCAGCCCGAACGTGATCTGGATCGACTTTGCTGCACTGAAACTTGGCGATCAGCCGTTGGAGATCGACCCGTACGACACCACGTTGATCGGGGACGTCACGTCGCGCCTGCAACCGCAGCAGGTGCCGTTCTAGACCTTCGAGATGACCTTCTCGCCGTACTTCTCGATGGCACGGAGTTTGTTCTCCAGCGGTTCGGGGTCGGGCCCCACGGCGTATGGCATCCGGAAGCCGACCATGATGTTGGTGACGCCGCGGTCCTCGAGCCGCTTGATGCCGTCGGGCTTGTAGGCGTCGAGCGACTGAGCGTGGATCTCGAACGGGCCCGTACGGCCCTCCTCCTCGCGAAGTTCGTTGAGCCGCTTGATGTAACGGTCGAGCGCCTCGGGGTCGCCCAGATCGCCGCCGCCGTGCATCCACCCGTCATTGCGGGCCGCCCGTCGCAGTGCCGCCTCGGCGTGCCCACCGATGAGGATCGGGATCGGTTTGGTGGGTGCTGGCGACATCTTCGTCTTCGGGATGTCGTAGAACTCGCCGTGGTATTCGAAGTACTCACCGGTCGTCAGGCCCTTGACGATGTCGATGCACTCGTCCATCCGCTTGCCGCGCCTGGCGAACGGCACGTCCATCAGCTCGTAGTCCTCCGGCCAGGGGC
>CAZOIX010000551.1:0-3729 GCA_964579685.1 uncultured Mycobacterium sp. | reverse complement strand
GGCTCGCTGTACCACCACTTCCGCGGCGGCAAGGTCCAGATCGCGCGCGAAGCGTTGATCAACGCCGGGGTGGCTTACGGGCTGCTCATTCCGACGATCGTCGACGCCCACACCGACCTCGGCGAGGCGATCGAGGGGCTGTTCGCGCAGGCGGCGCAGGATATGGCGGGGACCGGCTTCGCCAACATGTGCCCGGTCGCGAGTGTGGCGGCCGAGGTCGCCGACACAGTGGCGGAGCTTCGCGAGACCTCCGCGGCGGTGTTCAGCGGCTGGATCGACGGCGGCGCCGCGTACTTCACCGCGCGCGGGCTCGACGAGGCGAGGGCCCGCGACGTGACGCTGGCGATCATCGGGTCGCTGGAGGGCGCCTTCGTGCTGGCCCGCACACTGCACACGACAGAGCCGCTGCTCGCCGCGGCGCGCGTGTTGGGGCCGCAATACCGCGGGGTGAACCTGACGCGGCGCTCAGCCGCGGCCGTTGGACCGCGCTAGATCGTCCTCGTAGTCGTCAGCGTGCTCGTCGAAGGCCCTGGCCCGCTCTTCGGCCTCGGGGCTGCCGGAGAACATGCCCGACGCCACCCGCCGCGTCGCACCGTCGTGGTCACTGCGCTTGCGCGGTTCGTCGGGGGAAGCAGCCCCGATGCGCTGGATCGGCAGCACCTGCCGGTGCCGCACCCAATCGGCCATGCCTTCGCGGACAGCGCACCGAAGGTCGAAGAGTGCGCCTGCGTTCGGTGCGCTCACCACGATCCGCACCCGGACCACGCCGCCGACGGCATCGGTCACCTGCAGGACGCCACGCCGGCCGTCCCACAGCTCGTTGTGGGCGAGCAGCCGGTCCAATTCGGCACGCATGTCGTTGAACGGGACGGTGAAGTCGACGTCGAGTTCGACGGTGCCCATGATCTCGGTATCGCTGCGGGTCCAGTTCTCGAATGGCTCCGTCGTGAAGTAGGTCGACGGCAGTACCAGGCGACGTTCGTCCCACAGCCGCACGACGACGTAGCTGAGGGTGATTTCCTCGATGCGGCCCCACCATTGGCCGTTCTCGAGTTGTACGACGTCGCCGACACGGATGGCGCCGGAGAACGCGATCTGCATCCCCGCGAAGAGTGCGCCCAGTGAGGTCTGCGCGGCCAGGCCGGCCACCACCGACAACACGCCGGCAGAGGCGAACACCGTGGTGCCGATGTTGGAGAACGCGGGGAAGGTCATCAGGATCGCCGCGCCGCCGAGGATGACGACGATGGCGATGGCCAGTCGCCGCAGCACCGTGACCTGGGTGCGAACCCGCCGCCACCGGCGGTCGGCATCGGAGATCTCCTCGCCGCCGCCGCCGTAGAGGGCGATCATGCGCCGCTCGGCGACCCGCACGAAGCCGGTGAGCAGCCAGGTGAGGGCCACGATCAGCAGGATCAGCAGGGTGTGATCCACCCACCCGCGCCAGGAGTCCGCGCTGTCCGACGTGCGCCGCACCGCGATCGATGCGGCAAGGGCCATCAGCGCGGTGCGTGCCGGAAGGCGGGTGAGGACCTCGATGTCCCTGAGCAGAGCGCTGCGGCGACTGATCCGCGTCAGCACCCAGGTGAGGATCACCCCGACCACGTAGACGGCGGCCACAGCGCCTGCGGCCCACGCCAACGTGACGGCGAGATTGGTAGCGGTCTCCAATTTCTGGTCGTCGGGCATAAGAGTGACATCAGCTCCACGGGTCGGGGTTCTCTCGCGACGCTAGCGACGGATGGTCTCGACGTCACGTCGATGTGTCGCGACATTCAGCGTCAAACGCGCGGAATACCCGGTCCTGCAAGCAAAATAATCATCCGTGGCAGTTCTCACAGACCCCAACGGCACCGTCTGGTCGATCAAGCGTCGGTGGTGGCCGTATGGCGGCGCTCTTGACCTCACCTTCGGTTGGGTGGAGGAGCTCCTCGGTGTCCTGTTCGTCCTGTTGTGGCCCTTTTGGGTGTTGGCCAAGTTCTGCGGGGTGCGGTGGGTGATCACCGTCAAACGTGACGGTCAACAGGTGGGCAAAGAGCGTGTACGCGGCTGGAACAGGTCGAAACAGCGCGTCGATGAGATTGCTCGGGAACTCGCGGAGGGCGACAAGTCCGGCCAGTTCACCGTGTAGCCGCGTGTTGTCCCGGATGCGGTCGGTGCGGCGGGCTAGTCTCTCGAACAGATGTTCACAGGAGGGCTGGCGTGCGAGTGATGGGTGTCGACCCCGGGCTGACGCGCTGCGGGCTGTCCGTGATCGAGGGCGGCACGGGCCGACACGTCGTCGCGCTGGACGTCGACGTCGTACGCACGCCCTCCGGCGACCCGCTGCATCGCCGATTGCTGACCATCAGCGACACCGTCGAGTACTGGATGGACACCCACCGTCCCGACGTGATCGCCATCGAGCGGGTCTTCGCCAACCAGAACGCGAACACGGCGATGGGGACCGCGCAGGCCGGCGGCGTCATCGCGCTGGCCGCCGCCAGGCGCGACATCGACGTACATTTCCACACGCCCAGCGAGGTGAAGGCCGCCGTCACCGGTAACGGCAACGCCGACAAGGCGCAGGTCACCGCGATGGTGACGAGGATCCTGGCGCTGCAGACCAAGCCGACACCCGCCGATGCGGCCGACGCGCTGGCGCTGGCGATCTGTCACTGCTGGCGTGCCCCGATGATCGCGCGGATGGCGGCCGCCGAGGCGTTGGCCGCCGAACAACAACGCAAGTACAAGGCGAGGATCAAGGCAAGGGCAAAGGCGGCACGATGATCGCATCCGTTCGGGGCGAGGTCCTCGATATCGCGCTCGACCATGTCGTCATCGAGGCCGCGGGGGTCGGATACAAGGTCATGGCCACGCCGTCCACGCTGGCGGCATTGCACCGCGGCGGCGAGGCCCGGCTGATCACGGCGATGATCGTGCGCGAGGATTCGATGACGCTGTACGGCTTTTCGGACGCCGACGCCCGCAATCTGTTTCTCACGCTGCTTGCGGTGTCGGGCATCGGGCCGAGCATCGCGTTGGGTGCCCTGGCGATGTACGACGGTGCCACGCTGCGGCGCGCGATCGCCGACGGCGATATCACCGCGCTGACCCGGATTCCGAAGGTCGGCAAGAAGACCGCCGAGCTGATGGCGTTGAGCCTGCGCGACAAGATGGGCGCCATCACACCGTCGGGTGCCGTGGCGGTCAACGGTCATTCCGTGCGTGGCCCTGTCGTGGAAGCGCTTGTCGGCCTTGGCTTTGCGGTCAAACAGGCGGAAGAGGCCACCGACAAGGTGCTCGCCAACGAACCCGAGGCCACTCAGACGACGGCGTTGCGCTCGGCCCTGTCCATGCTGGGTAAGAAGTGAACCGGTTCGACGACGAAGTGCCCGAGGAGCGCGAGGTCAACCCCGCGCTGACCGTCGGCGAGGGGGACATCGACGCCAGCCTGCGGCCACGGTCGCTCGGGGAGTTCATCGGCCAACCGCGCGTACGTGAGCAGCTGCAGTTGGTGCTCGAGGGGGCCAAGAACCGCGGCGGCACGCCGGATCACATCCTGTTGTCCGGCCCGCCGGGGTTGGGCAAGACCTCGCTGGCCATGATCATCGCCGCCGAACTGGGCACCTCGCTGCGCGTCACCTCCGGGCCCGCGCTGGAACGTGCTGGGGATCTGGCGGCGATGCTGTCCAATCTGGTCGAGCACGACGTGCTGTTCATCGACGAGATCCACCGCATCGCCAGACC
>CAZOIX010000550.1:0-3735 GCA_964579685.1 uncultured Mycobacterium sp. | reverse complement strand
CGCCACCACCGGAGAGACGCTGGCGGTCAGCACCCAGCGGGTGATCGCCGATCTGCAGCGGGCGCGAACCGAGCAGGTGAACAAGGAGTCGGCCGCGCGCCTGGCCAAGCAGAACGCCGACCAAGCCGTGGTGGACGCAGAGGCCAGCCAGCAGACCGCGGTATCGGCTCTGACGGAGGCCCAGGACACGTTCCGTGTTCAGCAGGCCCAACTGGACACGCTGAAGGCCGAACGCGATGCGGCACAAGCGAAACTCAATGCGGCCCGGACGGTCTCGGCGCCCGCCGCGGGCACGCCCGCCCAGCCGGCTTCTGCGGCGACCGGACCGTCGAACCCGGCGGCCGACTGGGACCGTGCGCCCCAGAAGATCGACCCCGCGACCGGCAACTGGGCCACCGCCTGGGATCCGTTCCTGCCGGCCATCCCCAGCGCATTCGTCAGCGGTGATCCGATCGCGATCATCAACCAGGTCCTCGGGTATGCGTCCACGTCGGCGCAGGTCACCCAGGACCTGGGCCGCAAGTTCCTGCAATCGATCGGCCTGTTGCCGCAGCCGACCGCCTCGACGGGCTTCACCAACGGCGCGATTCCTGCTGTCTACGGCAGGCAGGCCACCGAGTACGTGATCCAGCGTGCAATGTCGCAACGCGGGGTGCCGTATTCGTGGGGCGGCGGTAACGCGGCAGGAAAGAGCCTTGGCATCGATTCCGGTTCCAACACAGTCGGATTCGACTGTTCGGGACTGATGCTCTATGCCTTCGCCGGCGTCGGCATCAAGCTGGATCACTATTCGGGTTCGCAGTACAACGCGGGCCGCAAGGTCCCGTCGTCGGAGGCGCGTCGCGGCGACATGCTCTTCTGGGGGCCCAACGCCAGCCAGCACGTCGCCCTGTATCTGGGCGACGGCCAGATGCTGGAGGCGCCCTACACCGGCTCGGTGGTCAAGGTCTCGCCGGTTCGCACCAGCGGTATGACCCCGTACGCGACACGCCTCATCGAATGGTGACGAGAAGGATTACCTTGTACTTCAAGCGTTTTGGGTTCCTGGGCGGAATTCTGATGACGGTCGCGGCACTCGCCGCGGCCGTCGCCGTCGCCGTCGCCACGCCCGCCGCGGCCGCTCCCGACGACGGGCAGTGGGATCCCACCCTGCCCAAGATTCTGTCCGCGGGCGCACCGGGGGATCCGCTGTCGGTGGCCAACGCCTCGCTCGCGGCGACCGCGCAGGCGACCGAAGCGACGCTGAACCTCGGCCGCCAGTTCTTGTCGACACTCGGTTTCGGCCCACCGGCCAGTGCGAGCGTGGCACCGGGCCGGGTACGCGGCCCGCAGGCCGTCGAGTATGTGATCCGGCGCGGCGCCTCCCAGATCGGGACCCCGTATTCCTGGGGCGGCGGCAAGCCCAGCGGCCCGAGCACCGGCGTCGACTCCGGCGCCAACATCGTCGGCTACGACTGTTCGGGCTTCACCCAGTTCTCGTTCGCCGGCGTCGGTGTGCTCATCCCGAAGTACTCCGGCGATCAGTACAACACCGGCCGCAAGGTGCCGCTGAACCAGGCCAAGCGCGGCGATCTGTTGTTCTGGGGGCCCGGTGGCAGCCAGCACGTGGCGATCTATCTCGGTGGCGGCAAGATGCTGGAGTCCGGCGGCACCGCGGGCAAGGTCACCGTCAGCCCGGTGCGTACCGCGGGCCTGCAGCCGTATGTCGCGCGAATTATCGAAACCTGAGCCGCGCCTGAGCAGAGCCTGAGCTTGTGTTAGCAATGCTGGTCATGTGGACGGCGCGCGACCGGGCGACGTCGACGGATTCCGAAGTGCCTGGAATAGTTGACGACGAGCGTGCGGCGGACAAGGGGCCGCAGGGGCCGCAGATTGGCCGTATACCGATGTGGAAGGACCGTTGATGACGTCACCGAGTGGGCCGCCGCAGGGCGCCGGAGGGTTCTCTGGGCAGGGCCCGTCCGGGCAGCAGAGCCCCGCGCCGGGTTTTCCTCCGGGGCCGGGCGGAACGCACGCCGCACCCACCAATAACGGGGGCCTCCAACAGGAGGTACACACCCTTGAGCGCGCGATCTTCGAGGTCAAGCGGATCATCGTCGGTCAGGACCAGCTCGTGGAGCGGATGCTGGTCGGCCTGCTCGCCAAGGGACACGTCCTCCTCGAAGGTGTTCCCGGTGTCGCCAAGACGCTGGCCGTCGAGACCTTCGCCAAGGTCGTGGGCGGCACCTTCGCGCGTATCCAGTTCACCCCCGACCTGGTGCCCACCGACATCGTCGGCACCCGGATCTACCGCCAGGGCAAGGAGGAGTTCGATATCGAACTCGGTCCTGTCGTGGTCAACTTCCTGCTCGCCGACGAGATCAACCGCGCCCCGGCAAAGGTGCAGTCCGCGCTGCTCGAGGTGATGGCCGAGCGCAAGATCTCGATCGGCGGCAAGACGTTCGGTCTGCCCGCGCCGTTCCTGGTGATGGCCACGCAGAACCCGATCGAACAGGAGGGCGTGTACGCACTCCCCGAGGCGCAGCGCGACCGCTTCCTGTTCAAGCTCAACATCGACTACCCGACGCCGGAGGAAGAGCGCGAGATCATCTACCGGATGGGGGTGAAGCCGCCCGAGCCCAAGCAGGTACTCGGCCCGGGCGATCTGCTCCGGCTGCAGGACGTCGCGTCCAACAACTTCGTGCATCACGCACTCGTCGACTACGTGGTGCGCGTGGTCACCGCGACGCGCGAGCCGGAGAAATTCGGGATGCCCGATGCGAAGGCGTGGATCGCCTACGGCGCCTCACCGCGAGCCTCGCTGGGCATCATCGCCGCCTCCCGCGCGCTCGCGCTCGTGCGGGGACGTGACTACGTCATTCCCCAGGACGTCGTCGAGGTCATCCCGGACGTGCTGCGCCACCGCCTCGTGCTCACCTATGACGCGCTGGCCGACGAGATCTCATCCGACACGGTGATCAACCGGATACTGCAGACCGTCGGGCTGCCGCAGGTCAATGCCATTCCGCAGCAAGGTCATTCGGTGCCGCCCGTCATGACCCCCGCGGCAGCGGCCAGCGGTCGGTGACCAGCTCCCGACGTACGGTCGATCTGCCGTCGCTCAAGCGCGGGGAGATCCGTGACCCCGCGCTGACGGCGGCGCTGCGCAAGCTGGAGCTGACCGTGCGGCGCAAGCTCGACGGCGTGTTGCACGGCGACCACCTCGGCTTGCTGCCCGGGCCGGGTTCCGAACCCGGGGAATCGCGGCTCTACCAGCCCGGCGACGACGTGCGCCGAATGGACTGGTCGGTGACCGCGCGCACGACGCATCCGCACGTCCGCCAGATGATCGCCGACCGCGAATTGGAGACCTGGCTGGTGGTCGACGTCTCGGCAAGCCTGGACTTCGGCACCGTGGGCTGCGAGAAGCGCGACCTGGCGGTGGCTGCTGCCGCGGCGATCACGTTCCTCAACAGCGGCGGCGGCAATCGGATCGGGGCGATCATCGCCAACGGCGATTCGGTGCGGCGGGTGCCTGCGTTGTCGGGCCGGATGCACGAGCAGGAGATGCTGCGTGCCATCGCCACGATGCCGAAGGCGCCTGCGGGCGTGCGCGGCGATCTGGCCGCCGCGATCGATGCGTTGCGCAGACCCGAGCGCCGGCGCGGCATGGCGGTGATCATCAGCGACTTTCTTGGCCCCATCGATTGGATGCGTCCGTTGCGCGCGATCGCCGGGCGCCACGAGGTGCTCGGT
>CAZOIX010000549.1:0-3741 GCA_964579685.1 uncultured Mycobacterium sp. | reverse complement strand
AATCATCGTGGTGGACAACATCGCCCGGTTCGGCCGGGTACTCGATCCCGCACCCGACGATCATCAGGCCCGCGCTGTGCGCGACATGCTGGAGATGATGGGTGAGCACCCGCGACTCGATACCGCGGCGATCCAGACGGTCGGCACAAAAGGCTGGGACGGCTTCGCCGTCGCGGTGGTCAACTAGCCATCGATTGCCCGCAGTCACGCAGTGCGTCGACGATCCGGGTCTCGTTCGCGTCGAAGCGGTCACTCGGGGCGGGCACCGAGATCGCCACGATGTGTCCGCCGGCCGTCCTGGCGGCGATACCCGCGGCCGAGATCCCGACGGTGTGCTCGTCACGGTCGAATGCGATGCCGCTGAGACGTGCGGTCGGGTCGGTCAACAGCTGCAGCGCGGCCTTGCCGTTGGCCGTCTCCTCCAACGGGAAGCGGATGCCCACCGCCGACACCGCCCTCAGCCGGTGGGCGGACTGCACCTGGTCGATGAACAACATCTGCCGCCCGCGCAGCACCGACAGGTCCACCGTCTCGCCGGTCGCGCGCGCCAGCCGGTCCAGCGTCGGCCGGAACTGCGTCGTCAGACTCGCGTCGTCGGCGCCGCCGAGCCCGAGCAGCCGTTCGCCGAGGCTGATCCGGCCGTCCTCATCGACGGTCGCGAAGCCGATTTCGACCAGTCCGACCAGCAGGCGGCGCACCGTGGACTTGGCCAGACCGAGCCGTCCGCCCAGGTCGACGAGCCGAAGCTGTCCTGGTGCCGCGGCGATCTCGTCGAGGGCGGCCGCCGCGCGGCGCAACACCTGAATTCCGTCTGAACGCGTGGATTCGGTTGGTGGTTTCTCTTCCTTACGCGCCATCCCCCCACTATATTGATCCGCATTATGGATCACAACGATCCGTATCGTGAATCTAGGAGGTTCAGCGTGGCACTTCCAGAGGGGCGACACTTCGTGCGAGGTGATGACGGATACGAGGCCGCGCGGCGGTCCACGGTGTGGAACCAGCGGGTGCCCGACCGGTATCCCGAAGTCATCGTCAAGGTGCGCGACGACGACGACATCGTGGCCGCACTCGCGTACGCGAAGGCCAACGATCTTCAGGTCGGAATCCGGTCGGGCGGGCACAGCTGGGCCGCCAACCATCTGCGCGACGGCGGGCTGCTGCTCGATATGCACGGGTTCGATCAGGCGATCATCGACGCGGAGAAGATGGTCGCGGTCGCGGGACCCGGTGTCGGGGGCAGCGTTCTCGCGGCCGAACTCGACGCCAAGGGCCTGTTCTTTCCCGCCGGCCACTGCAAGGGGGTATGTATCGGCGGTTATCTGCTCCAGGGTGGCTACGGCTGGAACAGCCGCGTCTACGGCCCGGCGTGCGAGAGCGTGACCGGTCTCGACGTCATCACCGCCGACGGCGAGAAGCTCTACATCGACGCCGACAATCACCCCGACCTCTATTGGTCGGCGCGTGGTGCGGGACCTGGCTTCTTCGCGGTCGTGACCGCCTTTCATCTCAAGTTGTATGAGAAGCCCGCCGTCTGCGGCATGAGTATGTACGCCTATCCGTTCGACTGTGCCGACGAGGTGTTCACGTGGGCCCGTGAGATCAGCGCCGACGTGGACCGCAGGGTGGAACTGCAGATCGTCGCCACCAAGAGCGTGCCGGACATCGGGTTCGACGGTCCCGCCATCGTGCTCGCCTCGCCGGTCTTCGCCGACAACGAGGAGGAAGCCTCCGAAGCGCTCGCATTGCTCGGCACCTGCCCGGCCATCGACAAGGCGCTCGCCAAAGTGGCGTATGCACCAACGGATCTCCCCACCTGGTACACCGCCGTGATGGGTAACTACCTGGCCGATCACCGCTACTCCGCGGACAACATGTGGACGTCGGCGTCGGCAGCAGAGCTGCTGCCCGGCATCCATCGCATCCTCGAGACCATGCCGCCGCACCCGGCGCACTTCCTGTGGCTGAACTGGGGACCGTCGCCCGCCCGTCAGGACATGGCCTACAGCGTCGAGGCCGAGATCTACCTCGCGCTGTACGGGGGCTGGATGGACGCGGCTGACGACGACGAGTACGCCGACTGGCCGCGTGCCAACATGGCCCAGATGGCGCACCTGGCCGCCGGGATCCAGTTGGCCGATGAGAATCTCGGCCAGCGGCCGGCCAGGTTCGCCACCGACGAGGCCATGGCGCGGCTCGACAAGGCCCGTGCCGCATACGATCCCGATGGCCGGTTCTACGCATGGATGGGACGGGTCTGATGACCGCATATCTCGGCTACCGCGACGGCGACGGGGACACCCCGTGGGGCAAGTACTTCAATCCGGAGATGGCCGAGCTGCCGCGGCATGTGGTGGTTGCCCTGGAACACGGCCCCCAGGCCGACCAGACTCTGCTCGGATTCGACAATGCGGCAACGCTTCTCGACGACGGGTATCAGCAGACCGAGAACGGCTACGGTCAGCTGCGCGGCGGAGGGTTCCAGGTGTCGGTGCGCACCGCCATGCCCGGCGTCACGCCCGCGATGTGGGATTGGTGGTTCGGATGGCACGGCAGCGATTCCCGGCGTTACAAGCTGTGGCATCCGCGGGCACACGCATCGGCGCATTGGGGCGACAAGGGTCCCGATGGCAGCTGGGTCGGTCGGACGTCGCTGATCGAAGAGTACCTCGGATCGTCGTACGCCAAGGCCGCGATCCAGTTCGTCGAGCCCCAGGTGATCGGCCTGGAGCCGGCTCGGCTCGGCGGCGACGTCGCGGTGTGCGCCCGGTTGGGCTCCGCGGAGGTGCCGGTCGACATCGGCTGGTTCGTCCACCACGTACGGGCCACCGCCGACGGTGCCGAGATGCGATCGCGGTTCTGGATGGGCGGTCCCCACATCGGCCTGCGTAAGGGAAACATGTTGGCCGACGCAGTGATTCGTCCCATCGCCGCCAACCAGCTGCCAGATCCGCGAGATCTTCTGGTGCATTGCGCGCAGGAGATGAACCATCTCGCCGGCTTCCTGCCCGAGGTGTATGCCGAATTCGCCGATGGGTGAGGGCGCGGCAACGCCTCGTTTAGCGTCGCGTAGTCGGGGCATAGTCCACCAATGGACCTCGCGCTCCGGCACGGCATGCCGACCGTCGAACGACACATTGCGGCGCCACCACAGGTGGTGTGGGAACTACTGGTCGACCTCGACGCGTGGCCGAAGTGGGGACCGTCGATCGCGCGCGCACGATTGGCCGGACCGGGCCCCATGAGGGCAGGGTCGCGCGGACGGGTGTGGACGCCGTTTCGCCTCGCGCTGCCGTTCGAGATCACCGAATTCGACGAGAATCACAGCTGGGCATGGCACGTCGCCGGTATCGCTGCGACGAGACACGAGCTGAAGCCCGAGGGTGACGGGGTGCGTGTCGCGTTTTCGGTGCCGTGGTGGGCGCCTGCCTACCTCCCCGTCTGCGCTATCGCCTTGACGCGGATTGACGTCCTAGCCGCAGACGGCGCCACCGGCGGCTGAGCCGACCAGCTTGGTGTACTTGGCCAGCACGCCTGAGGTGTAGACCGGGGGTAACGGCTCGAAACCCTTTTTTCGCGACTCGAATTCGTCTGGATCCACCAACACGTCCAGCGTGCCCTTGCCGACGTCGAGGCGGATGCGGTCACCGTCGCGCAGGAAGGCGATGGGACCACCGTCGACCGATTCGGGCGCGACGTGGCCCAAGCAAAACCCAGTCGTGCCACCCGAGAACCGGCCTT
>CAZOIX010000548.1:0-3752 GCA_964579685.1 uncultured Mycobacterium sp. | reverse complement strand
GGCGTTGAAGCCGAACCAGCCCACCCACAGCAGACCGGTACCGATCAATGCCAGCGACGTCTGACCGGAATCGGTAGCCACGACCGCGGCGATCTCGCGTAGGTCCAGCGTTCCCGCATAGCCGTACAACATCGCGGCGCCGAACAGGAAGAATGCCGACGAAAAGGCGCCGAGCAGAAAGTATTTCAGCGCCGCTTCCTGAGAGAGCAGACGACGCCGCCGAGCCAGCCCGCACAGCAGATACAGGGGCAGTGACAGCACCTCCAGCGCGATGAACATGGTGAGCAGGTCATCGGCGGCGGGGAAGAGCAGCATGCCGCCGACGGCGAACATCGTCAGGGGGAACACCTCGGTCTGGATGACGCCCGCCTTGGTGGCCAGCTGTTCGGCCACGGAGCCGGGAATCGCCGACGCCTGCGGCGTGAACCCGTCGAGCCCGCGCGCCCCGCCGTCTGGCTCCGGTTCTGTCCCGATCTGACGTTCGGCGATCAGCAGGACGCCCAAGACCCCGACCAGAAGGATGGTGGCCTGCAGGAACAGCGCCGGCTTGTCGATGACGACAGCGCCCATCACCGCGGAGCGCCCGACGCTGTCGCGCAGATCGCCGGCGAGCATCACCACGGCGACCAGTGCGGCGGCCAAACCACCCAGACACAACGCGAGTTGAGCGACGTACCTGCGCTGCCGCGGCAGGAACGCCTCGACGAGGACACCGGCGATCGCGACCCCGAACACGATCAGCATCGGAGACAGCAGGTCGTATTCGACGACGGGAGTGGGCAGATTCATCGCGTCGGCCCTTCTGCGAACTGAGGAACCGGGTCAGGTTGATCGATCGTGGTCAGCGTGTGCGTCACCGCTGGATTGATCACGTCCAGAGCGGGTTTGGGATAGACGCCCAGCACGATCAGCAACGCGATGAGTGGTGCGATGACGAGGACTTCGCGGGGCACGAGATCTCGTAGCTTGTCATTGCCGTCCTTGAGCGGACCGGTCATCATGCGCTGGTACATCCACAGGATGTAGACAGCGGACAGCACCAGTGCGGTCGAGGCGAACACCGCGAACACCGGATAACGGGTGAATGTGCCGATCAGAACCAGGAATTCGCTGATGAACGGCGCCAGCCCAGGCAGTGACAGCGTTGCCAGACCCGAAACAAGGAACGTCCCGGCCAGGACGGGCGCGACTTTCTGCACGCCGCCGTATGACGCGATGAGACGGCTGCCCCTGCGCGACACCAGGAATCCCGCGATCAGGAAGAGCGCCGCCGTCGACAGGCCGTGATTGACCATGTACAGCGTCGAACCGGACTGACCTTGGCTGGTCATCACGAAAATGCCCAGGATGATGAATCCGAAGTGCGAGATCGATGTGTAGGCGATCAAACGCATCACGTCGGTCTGGCCGATCGCGACGATCGCCCCGTACACGATGCCGATCACCGCCAGCGTGATGATCATCGGCCGGAAATACGCCGACGAGTCCGGGAACAACTGCAGGCAGTAGCGCAACATGCCGAACGTGCCGACCTTGTCCATGATCGCCATCATCAGCACCGCGCTGGCGGGGGTTGCCTCCACAGCGGCGTCGGGCAGCCAGCGGTGGAACGGCCACAGCGGTGCCTTGACCGCGAACGCGAACATGAAGCCGAGGAAGAGCAGGTTCATCACGGCAGGGTTGACGACGAACTCGCCGCTCGACACCGCTGCGACGATCGCGCGGAAGTCGAACGTGCCCGCCTCGAAGGCGTCGCTGCCTGCGGTCACCACGTACAACCCGATCACCGCAGCCAGCATCACCAGACCGCCGAACAGGTTGTACAACAGGAACTTCACCGCGGCCTTCGACCGTCCCTCACCGCCGAAGCCGCCGATGAGGAAGTACATCGGGATCAGCATGGCCTCGAAGAAGACGTAGAACAGCAGCACGTCCAGCGAGGCGAGGGACATGATGACCATGCCCTCGACCGCCAGCGTGAGGGCGAAGTAGGCGTGCGTCGAACGACCGCCCCAAGCCGCCTGGTCGCTGACGTCGTTCCACCCGGCGATCAGCAGCAGCGGCACCAGCACCGCGGTGAGGCCGACGATCGCCAATGCGATGCCATCCAGTCCGAGGATGTAGCCGGTGCCGAACGACGGGATCCACTTGTGGGATTCGACGAACTGGTACTGCTCGCCTCCGGGATCGAATTGGACCGCGAGCACCACGGTGATGGCCAGCACCACCAGCGAGATCACCAGCGCCAGCCACTTGGAGACTGCGCGCATCGATGCCGGCAGCAGGATCACCACGGCCGCACCCACCATCGGCACGGCCCACAGCACCGTCAGCCACGGAAATGAGGTCACCACAGCTGCACCGCCAGGATCGCACCGACGACGAGTAAGGCGCCGACCAACATCGACAACGCGTAGCTGCGCGCGTAGCCGGTCTCTGCCAGCCGCAAACGCCCCGATGTGCGGGAGACCAGAGCGGCCAACCCGTTTCCGGCGCCGTCCACTGCTTCGTCGTCGATTTCGACCAGCCCCCTGGTGACCAGCTGACCCGGTCGCATGAAGAGTTCTTCGTTGAGTGCGTCGCCGTAGAGGTCCTTGCGCGCCGCGACGGTGAGTGCCGAACCGGCGGGCACCTCCTCGGGCACCGGTTGCATCCCGTACATGCGGTACGCGATCGCGATGCCCACCGCCACCACCGCCAGGACCACGGTGGTGATCACCCAGACCGGTGCCACGTGGTGAATCTCGTGGGCGCCGACGACGGGTTCGAGCCAGTGCTCGAGTGTGCCGCCGATGGCCAGTGCCCCACCCGATGCCACCGAACCGATGGCCAGCAGGATCATCGGCCACGTCATGACTTTCGGTGATTCATGCGGATGGGCGTCCGGCGCCCAGCGCTTTTCGCCGAAGAACGTCATCAGCATCACCCGGGTCATGTAGAACGCGGTGATACCCGCGCCGATAATCGCTGCGCCGCCGAGGATGTAGCCCTTTACGCCGCCCGCACCGAGCGCGGCTTCGATGATGCCGTCCTTGGAGAAGAAGCCGGCCAGCGGCGGAACACCGATGATCGCCAGATAGCCGAGCCCGAACGTCGCGAAGGTGATCGGCAGGGCCTTCCGGAGGCCGCCGTACCGGCGCATGTTGACTTCGTCGTTCATCCCGTGCATGACCGATCCTGCGCCCAGGAACAGGCCGGCCTTGAAGAACCCGTGGGTCAGCAGGTGCATGATCGCGAATGCGTAGCCGGCGGGGCCGAGACCTGCGGCCAGCACCATGTAGCCGATCTGGGACATCGTCGATGCGGCGAGTGCCTTCTTGATGTCGTCCTTGGCGCAGCCGATGACAGCGCCGAACAGCAGCGTCACCGCGCCGACGATCACCACACCCAGCTGCGCGTGTGGCGCGAGATCGAAAACAGGACCGGATCGCACGATCAGGTAGACGCCGGCGGTCACCATCGTCGCGGCGTGGATCAGTGCCGAAACCGGAGTCGGGCCCTCCATCGCGTCGCCCAGCCAGGACTGCAGGGGCACCTGGGCGGACTTGCCGCACGCGGCCAGCAGGAGCAGCAGCCCGATCGCCGTCAGCACGCCCTCACTGACCTCTGGCGCGGCGGCGAAGACACCGTCGAACGAGATGGAGCCGATGAACGCGAACATCACCATGAGTGCGACGGCGAGCCCGATATCGCCGACACGGTTGACGATGAATGCCTTCTTGGCCGCCGTCGCACTCATGGTGATGTTCGCG
>CAZOIX010000547.1:0-3753 GCA_964579685.1 uncultured Mycobacterium sp. | reverse complement strand
GCGTGCCCTCGTATACGTACCCCGAGAGCCTGCCGATCGTGAATGCCACGGGTGGTCCGAACTGCCGAGGCCTGCCCGACATCCCGAGCCTGCAGTACGGCGGTTCGTATTTCAGGTCACCGTTCCTGGTCACCGACAACGCCTACATCCCGTATGAGCCGTTCACCGAGGTCCAGGTCGACGCCCCGTCGACCTTCCAGTTCCTCTTCAACGGTGCATTCGCAGAACGGGACGACTTCTGATGAGCCCCCGGGGAATCTTGGTCAAGGTGAGCATCTTCGTGGTGGTCATGGTGATCGTCGCCGCCGGCTTGGTGGTGATCTTCGGCGAGTTCCGGTTCGCGTCGACCAACAGCTACCACGCCACGTTCAAGGATGCCTCGCGACTCGAGGGCGGCAACGATGTGCGGATCGCGGGGGTTCCGGTAGGCACTGTCGAAGGTGTGACGCTGAATCCCGACAACACCGTCGATGTGGCTTTCACCCTCAACAAGAAGTATCAGCTGTACACGTCGACGCGGGCGGTGATCCGCTACGAAAACCTGGTCGGTGACCGGTTCATGGAGATCACCTCCGGCCCGGGGGACCTTCGAAAGCTGCCCACAGGCGGCATGATCTCGGTGAACCAGACCCAGCCGGCCCTGGATCTCGACGCTCTGCTCGGTGGTCTGCGCCCCGTGGTCAAGGGCCTCAATGGTGACCAGGTCAACCAGATCAGTAGTGCGATCCTCGAGCTGCTGCAGGGCGAAGGCGGCCCGCTGTCTCAGCTGCTCTCGGAGACAGGAACATTCAGCCAGACGTTGGCCGATCGTTACCAGGTGATCTCGGCGGTGATCCAGAATCTCAACCAGGTGCTGGGCACCATCGACTCCAAGAGCGCCGAGTTCGATGCGAGTGTGGATGAGCTGCAGAAGCTGGTGACGGGACTGGCGGAGGGCCGTGACCCGATCGCCGGGGCGATTCCGCCGCTGGCCTCTGCGGAAGCGGATCTGACCGATATGCTGGCCAATTCGCGACGGCCGCTGCAGGGCGTCCTGGAGAACCTCCGCCCCCTGTCGACCGAGCTGGACAACCGCAAGGCCGAGGTCAACCGCGTCATCGAACCCCTGGCCGAGAACTATTTGCGGCTGAATTCCCTTGGCGCGTACGGGTCCTATTTCAACTACTACATCTGCGCAGCAAAGCTCAAGTTCAACGGGCCTGCGGGCAGCGATATCTTCCTGCCGATCGGTGGCGTGCCGGATCCGTCGAAGGGCAGGTGTTCGGAGGATGGATAAGACGATCCGGGCGGGTATCTTCGGCATCGCGATCGTGGTGTGCGTGCTGGTTGTGGCGTTCGGCTACAACACCCTGCCGTTCTATCCGCAGGGCAAGTCCTACGAAGCCTTCTTCGCCGACGCCGGCGGCATCTCGCCGGGTAACGACGTCAACATTTCCGGTATCACGGTCGGCAAGGTGACCGACGTCGGCCTCGCCGGCGAGGCCGCGAAGGTGACGTTCACCGTCGACCGAAAGATCAGACTCGGCGACCAGACCATGGTGTCCATCCGCACCGACACTGTCCTGGGTGAACGGTCGCTCGGGGTCGTCCCGCAGGGCAGCGGATCGGTGACATCAATCCCGTTGGGCCGCACGACAGTTCCGTACACCCTCAACATGGCGCTGCAGGATCTTGGTCAGAACTCCTCGGCTCTCGACAAGGACCAGCTCACCCAGGCGTTGGGTGTCCTGACCGACTCCTTCCGCGTGGCGACGCCAGAGCTTCGCCGCACGCTCGACGGGGTGGCGGAGCTGTCGCGCAGCATCAACGCCAATGACGAAGCACTGGGCCAGCTGTTGGCGCGCGCGAAGTCGGTGACCGCGGTCCTCGCCGACCGGGCGGGTCAGGTCAACCAACTGGTCACCGATGGCAATCGGCTCTTCGCCGCGCTCGATGAGCGACGGGCCGCGTTGAGTAGTTTGATCGCCGGCATCGACGATGTGTCCCAGCAGCTTTCGGGCTTCGTCGCCGACAACCGCCGTGAGTTCGGCCCGGCCCTGCGGAAGCTCAATCTGGTGCTGGACAACCTGCTGGAGCGCCGTGAGCACATCAGCGAGGCGCTGAAACGGTTGCCGCCGTACGCCACTGCACTCGGCGAGTCGGTGGGTTCGACCCCCGGGTTCATGGTGAACCTGCCCAACGCGATACCCAACAACACCCAGGAGGCCCTGCTGCTGGATCTCTACTTCCAGCCGGGCAAGATCCCCGACAGCCTGTCCGACCTCCTGCGCGGCTTCATCAGCGAGCGACTGATCATAAGGCCGAAGTCACCATGAGCCGATGGATGCGTTTCGGCGTCGTCGGCGTGCTGCTGGTGGCGCTCGTCGGTGGTGTGTTTGTGCTGTGGCCGAGGGTCACCACCTACCAGGTCGTCGGATACTTCACCTCCGCGGCTGGCCTGTACCCGGGCGACGAAGTACGGGTCGTCGGCGTTCCGGTCGGGACGATCGAATCGATCTCACCCCAGGCCGATGCCGTCAAGATCACCATGAGGGTGAACGACGACGTCAAGGTGCCCGCCGAGGCCCGGGCGGTGATCATGGCCCCGAACCTGGTGTCGGCGCGTTACATTCAGCTCACCCCCGTCTACCAGCAGGGCCCGCCGATGAAAGATGGCGGCAGCATCGAGTTGGATCGCACCGCCGTGCCGGTGGAGTGGGATGAGGTCAAGACCGAACTGACCAGGCTGAGCCAGCAGCTCGGACCGGCCGCGGGTCAGGTGCAGGGCCCGTTGAGCGAGTTCGTCGATCAGGCCGCCGACACCTTCGACGGTAACGGCGACTCGTTCCGACAGGCGTTGCGGGAGTTGTCACGGACGGCAGGGCGGTTGGGCGACTCGAGTCCCGACCTGTTCGGCACGGTGAAGAACCTGCAGATTCTGGTCGACGCGCTGTCCAACAGCAACGAGCAAATCGTGCAATTCAGTGGACATCTGGCCTCGGTGTCCCAGGTGTTGGCCGACAGCTCAGCGGGACTGGACGCCACCCTGGGCAGCCTCAATCAGGCCCTGTCGGATGTCCGCGGTTTTCTGGACGAGAACAACGAGACGTTGGTCAACAACCTCAACAGGCTCACCGACTTCACCAGCATCCTGACCAATCAGACCGACGACGTCGAGCAGATCCTGCACGTGCTCCCGAACGCGATGGCGAACTTCTACAACATCTACAACCCCGCCCAGGGCACCGCCAACGGCGTGCTGGGTCTGCCGGAGTTCGCCAATCCGGTCCAGTTCATCTGCGGAAACTTCGACGGTGCGGGAACGCCCGACTACGACAAGCGAGCCGAGATCTGCCGCCAGCGCATGGCGCCGGTACTCAAGCGTCTGGCGATGAACTTCCCGCCCTTCATGGAGCACGGGATCAACACCATCACCGCCTACAAGGGCCAGGTCATCTACGACACCCCGGCGACTGAGGCCAAGGCGCAGACCTATATCCCGTATCTGGAATGGATTCCGGCGGACGGGCGGTTCCCGCCGCGCGTCGGCGCCGATGCGGGCGATCCCAGCGCGTTGCTGCTGCCCCAGAACCCCGTTCCCGGTCCGCCGCCGCCGGCGCAGCCGTACACGCTTGGTCCGGTGATACTGCCGCCTGGCCCGCCGCCCGGCCCGGTTCCGGGTGCGCCGCCGCCGGCTGCGCCAGGTCCGCTTCCGGCGGAGGCCGCTGTCCCGGGAGGTGGGGGATGACCCGTAAGTCGTTGCGAATCAACACC
>CAZOIX010000546.1:0-3758 GCA_964579685.1 uncultured Mycobacterium sp. | reverse complement strand
CACAACGAACTGATCTCGATCGAGTTCCGTAGATACATTCGCGACGTGATCGATCACAACACGCAGGCATCCGAACGGATCACCAGCTACGACGAGATTATCAGCTAGCTGGTGCAGGCCGCGGCGGGCAAGGTGGCGATGCAGCAGAACGTCGACATGCGCAAGATCTCCGCGTGGGTGGCGATCGCCGCGGTACCTACGGCGATGGCCGGCATCTACGGAATGAACTTCAAGGACATGCCGGAACTCAATTGGGCTTGGGGCTATCCCACGGTGCTCTTGACCATGCTCGTCATCTGCGCGCTGCTGTACCGCACCTTCCGGCACAACCACTGGCTCTAGCCCGGCTGTGCGGCTCGCCGCCGTGGATTCAATACGTCGACGCCGTCCTGCTGCCACGCCTCGCGCATGGCGTCGGCACCCTTGAGCCGCACCCATGCCGCCTCGGTCGCGGTGATCGGGGTGGCCGCCAGCACCGTCACCGGGGGCAGCGGCGGGGTCAGGGGAACATCGTCAATATCACTGCGGTCCAACAGGAATGCAGTGAACGGTGCAGACTCCCACAGCGGCGACTCCAGATCGATCAGCGCGTCGGGTTCGAGCATCAGGCCCTCGACCGCAGGCGCCGCAGCCAGCAGTGCCACCGAGCGGGCCAACCCCGCCGGCGACGGTCCGCGCAGCGCCATCGTCACTTCGGCGCGCGGCCCGTGCAGCGCATCGGTGACCATCTCGGTCGGATCGAACATCGGATGACGCGAACACCCCAGTGACACATAGTGAACGGCGCCCTCGAAACCCGGACGGTGATCTGGTCCGAAGCGCAGTACGTCGATCTTCTCGGCGCCCAGGAACGTGACGCTGGCCTCATCGGGTTCGGCGGCGATGCCCGCGGCGGCGAAGTGGCCGCGCAGGTGCGCGCGAACCTCGGCCAGGACGTCGATCACTCGTCGGGGAGGGTGAGGTTCTTGCCGGTGTCGGCATCGAAGATCGTCAGCTTCGAGGTGTCGAACGCGAGCTGGATCTCCTCACCCGCCTTGGCCCGGGACTCAGTGGAAACCCTTGCCACAAATTCGTTTTCGCCGGCCCCCGACTCACTGGCCAACTCTGCGAGCTGGGCGGCCTGCGCGCCGGCCCCTTCACTCTTGAAGTGGAGGTACTTGTCGGCGCCCAGCGACTCGACCATGTCTACCGTGACGTCGAACGTCAACGCACTGATCCGCGCGTATCCGTCCAGCACCGAGGCGTCTTCGAAATGTTCCGGCCGCAGGCCGACGATCACCTCGTTCGGCGTCTGGTGCCTGGCAAGCAGGTCCTGCACCTCCTGGGACAGCATGACCTCGCCGAACGGGAGACGCACACCGACGTCGGTCATGGTCGCCGGGAAGAAGTTCATCGCGGGTGATCCGATGAAACCGGCGACGAACAAGTTGGCGGGTCGGTGGTAGAGCTCGTCGGGCGTGCCGATCTGCTGCACTTCCCCGGCGAGCAGGACCACCACGCGGTCACCCAGTGTCATGGCCTCGGTCTGGTCGTGGGTGACGTAGACGGTGGTGGTGCCCAGCTTGTCCTGCAGGCGCGCGATCTCCGACCGCATCTGCACGCGAAGTTTGGCATCGAGGTTCGACAGCGGCTCGTCCATCAGGAACGCCTTGGGGTTGCGCACGATCGCACGCCCCATCGCCACCCGCTGCCGTTGTCCGCCGGAGAGCTGTGCGGGTTTGCGGTCGAGAAGTCCGCCCAGATCAAGGACTTTCGCGGCCTCGTCGACCTTCTGCGCGATCTCGGCCTTGTTCATCTTGGCCAAGGTCAGCGGGAACGCGATGTTCTGGCGCACCGTCATGTGCGGATAGAGCGCGTAGGACTGAAAAACCATCGCGATATCGCGGTCCTTGGGCGCCTTCTCGTTGACCCGCTCGCCACCGATGCTCAACTCACCCGAGGAGATGTCCTCGAGGCCGGCGATCATGTTGAGCGTGGTGGACTTTCCGCAGCCGGAGGGCCCTACCAAGATGATGAATTCACCGTCGGCGATCGTGATCGAGAGATCCTTCACGGCCGTCGCGCCGCCTGGATAACTCTTGGTCACCCGGTCCAACACAATTTCGGCCATGGAGCTACCCCTTCACCGCACCGGACGTGAGGCCGGCGACGATCCGTCGCTGGAAGATGAGGACAAAGATAATGATCGGGATCGTGATGACCATCGCGCCCGCGGCGATCGAACCGGTGGGTTCCTCGAACTGCGAGCTGCCCGTGAAGTTGGCGATCGCCACCGGCGCTGTGATCGCACGCTGCGTCGCCGTCAGTGACAACGCCAGCAGCAGGTCGTTCCACGCGAAGATGAAGACCAGGATGGCTGCGGTGACGATTCCCGGTGCGGCCAGCGGTGCGATCACCCTGCGGAACGCCTGCGACGGCGTGGCGCCATCCATCTTCGCGGCCTTCTCCAGATCCCAAGGGATTTCACGGAAGAACGCCGACAGGGTGTAGATCGCCAACGGCAGCGCAAAGGTGATGTAGGGAATGATCAGGCCCGGCCAGGTGTCGAACAATCCCAGCCTGCGCTCGATGTTGAAGAGTGGGGTCACCAGCGAGATCTGCGGGAACATCGCGATCAGCAGCGCCACCCCGACCAGCAGCCGCTTACCCGGGAACGCCAGCCGCGCCACCGCATATGCCGCCATCCCGCCGATCACCACCGCGATCAACGTGGTGATCAGGCCGATCCCGATCGAATTGAACAGCGCCGAGCTGAACGCGTCACCGGCGAAGATTCCCTTGTAATTGTCGAACGTGATCTGCGTCGGGATCAGCTTGCCGTCCTTGACACTCGACGTCGGCTTCAGGGAGAGGCTCAGGATCCACAACACCGGGAACAACGCGTAGATGACGACGATGAGATCGATGACGATCCACCCGGTGGCGCGGCGCGCGGTGACCCGCTCGGCCATGTCAGCGCCCTTCCTCGACGTCGGCCCCGGGAGCCGATGCACCGAAGATCTTGATGTAGATGAACGCGATGATCGCGACCGACAAGAAGATCAGCACGCTGATCGCCGACCCCAGCCCGAGATTGAAGGCCTTGAACAGGTTGTCGTAACCCAGGATCGACACCGATCCCGTGTCGTTGGCGCCGCCGGTCAGCACATAGATGTTGTCGAAGATGCGGAACGCGTCGAGGGTGCGGAACAAGAGCGCGACGAGGATCGCCGGCTTGATGAGCGGCAGGATCACTTTGACCAGTCGCTTCCATGCACCTGCACCGTCGATCGCCGCGGCGTTGAGCAGATCCTGCGGCACCAGCGCCAAGCCGGCAAGCAGCAGCAGTGCCATGAACGGCGTCGTCTTCCACACCTCGGCCAGCACCACGATGGCCAGCGACGGGAATTGCTCGGTCAGCGGTGCACTTCCCTCGGGCAACAGGTTCGCCAAATAACCGGTGCCCGGTGTCCATGCGTAGTACCAGCTGTAGGACGCGGCGACGGTGACGATGCCGTACGGGATCAGGATCGCCGTCCGCACCACCCCCTTGGCGAAGATCGTCCGGTGCATCACCAGCGCCAACGCCATGCCGAGGACGAATTCGATCGCCACCGACACCACCGTGATCGCCAGGGTGACCACGAAGGCCGTCCACCAATAGCGATCGGTGAGAACGGTGACGTAGTTCGCCAGGCCGACGAACGCGGTGTCATCGGGCTGGGCGAGGTTTTATCGCTGCAGGGACAGCCATACCGCATACGCGATCGGATACGCGG
>CAZOIX010000545.1:0-3759 GCA_964579685.1 uncultured Mycobacterium sp. | reverse complement strand
TGCTAGACGCTCTTCGCGGCGAAATGGATCGGCCCGCAACTCCGCGGTACTCGCTGTTTGCGCTATGCAACACCGAAGCCCTGCCCGACGGTGTCGGGCAGGGCTTCGGTGATCGCGCGGGTGTGTGGCAGATGCCTACATACCGTCGGGCGGGGTGAACTGGGCCGCGATCGATTGCGGGTACAGATACACCTTGTGGCGGTGATACCAGCTACCCGGCACCACCTGGGGTGCCGACGGCGCGATGACCTGGGGTGTGGCCTTCACGCTCGAGCGGACGTCCGTGTTGTCGGCAGCCGTGGCGCCGGCCGCGCCGGCGAACCCGAGAGCGGCCCCGCCAATGATCCCGCCGGCGACGACGGGCAGCGCGACAAAGCGGCAGATGCGCGAAGCAGTGTTGTTGTTCATTTCGTTCAATCCTCCTGTGTGAGTTGAGTTTTCACGTTCGAGACCAGTTCCGTTCGGCCTCACGATGTCGACGATCGCGCACCAGCCTGAAGCGAACCTGAAGTCGACCGCTGGAGCGCGTTTTCTTCAGCCGCACTTCAGGTTGGGCGCGGGAAGCCCCTGGGGCGCAGTCACCCTGAGGCGAACCTGAAGGAAACGAGGCTCAGGTGCCCGCCTTCAGGTTGGCTTCAGCTGAACCCGCGAGCGTCGAAGACGGCAAGTAACCAACAGGCGCCGCGGGACGAATCTGATGCAACCCCAGCGGTCGTCCCCGAAAGGAGTTGTTCGACATGACTACTACCGACACGATCACCATCGACACCACCCCCGCGACCGCCGCCGATCAGTCCACGCGGCACGCCGCCCGCCCGCCTCACTCGGTGGCGCGCTACCTCGTCGAAACGATCGGGACGCTGTTCCTGGTCTTCACCGTCGGGGCCAGCGTGGCCAGCGGCAGCGCCCTGGCGCCGCTGGCCATCGGTGCAGTCCTGATGGCGATGATCTACGCCGGCGGCCACACCTCCGGCGGCCACTACAACCCGGCGGTCACGGTGGCAGCCCTGATTCGTCGGCGGATCGAACTGCGCGACGCGATCAGCTACTGGATCGCGCAGTTCGTCGGCGGATTGATCGGCGCTTGTGCCGTCCTGGCGGTCGTGCCGTCCGGGCAGGCCGCACCCCTGAACTTGTCGGGTCATGCGCTGATGGCGGCGTTCATCGCTGAGCTGCTGTTCACCTTCGCCCTGTGCTACGTCGTGCTCAATGTGGCCACCAGCAAAGACCACCCCGACAACTCGTTCTACGGACTGGCGATCGGTTTCACCGTGGCGGCCGGCGCGGTCGCCGTAGGCGGTGTCTCCGGCGCCGCGTTCAACCCCGCCGTGGTCCTCGGCGGCGCCGCGATGGGCATGTTCGCTGGACCGATGCTGCTGGTGTACGTCGTGGCCCAGATGGTCGCCGGCGTTGCCGCGGGATTCGCGTTCCGGGCATTGAACCCCGACGACAAGTAGGGTCCCGACACCGTTCGACACGCGGCCCTCCTCTCGACCGTGCCCGGCGGGAGGAGGGCCGCGTCATTGCCGCCGCGGCGTCGTTGAAGTCGGCCGGCGAACCTTGTCGGTACGGCGTCGAGCCGGGCCGATGGTCCGTACAATTCCGCAGGACACCGATTCGAGCAATCGCGGAGGTGGTGCTGGCGTGGGCCCGCATCCGGACGACGACCATCCGTGGTCCACCGGCCAATCGAGGCGAAGTGCCCTTCGTGGTCTGGGCGCGCTCGCGGCACTGAGCATCACCGGAATACCACTCGCGGCCTGCTCTGAGGGTGAGCAACGCGGGAACGACACGGCGGCATCGGGTGACGCGGCGCGACATTTCGCAGACGATGTCGCCGAGGCGGCCAACCATCTCATCGAGCTGACTCCGGAGGCGCAGCGGGCCGATCTGCTTCGTCCGTTCGACAGTGACGCCCGCACTCGCGGGCAGGACACGAGTCAGACCGAGGCCTTCTGCGCGGTCCTGCAATGGTGCCCTCTGGGTTGGGGCATCACCGTTGGTTCGATGAGCATGCCTGCGCGTACCGCAATGCACGCACTGTTGAACCGGGCGATGTCGCCGGGTGGTTATCAAGCGCTGCTCGCCGTGCTGAACCGCAACCGCGTCATCGGCGAAATGGAGGATGTCGGCGACGGTGGGGTCATCGACAGGATCCTCGAATCCGATCCGACCGCCGAAGGTGCGGAATCGGTCTTCGACCTGGCGCCCAATCCAGATCCGTCGAAACCGTGGTACCCGGTTGTGGGCGGCGCCAAGGAGTTTCTCGGCGTCGGCACCACCATCGAATGGAGCTGGGACCCTCCGCCCGGCCTGCAGGCACGCTACGAGCAGTTCTCCGACTACACGATCGGGCTATTCGGGAACCCCGGCGATGACGCGTGGGCCATTCGCTTTGAAGGCCATCACATCACGTTCAATCTGACCTTCCAGCGGCGCGACGACGGAGGGCTCGAGGTGCACTCCACGCCGATGTTCTTCGGTGCCTTCCCGATGATCATTCCTCAAGATCCGTTCGCGCCCGACGACACCGCCATGCAATGGCATTGGACCGCAGGCCAAGTGCTCATGCTCAGCGTCGTTCACCACCTTCGCGAATTCTGGCGCGGGCTCCCGGAAACAGCCCGCCGCGATGCGTTCATCGGTGCGAACCTGATGGAGCAGGCACCGCCGCTACTCCTCGACACGCCCCCATCCTCACTGGTTGCGGCGCTGTCGCCGACGGTCGACCGGCAGGCCATTACGGCCTACCCACACATTGAGATTGGCGCTGCAGAGCTCGGTGGCCCCGCGTTGTGGAGTCTGCGCCAGGCCTTCGTCTTCTACACAGGTGCGATGAACGCCAGCATTGGTCCCGACTACCTGGCGCGCTTCGACCGTGCGGTCCGCGAAGGGGCGAAGGTGACGCTGGCGTGGGCCGGGGGCGCACTGGATGCGATCGGCTCGCACCACTACACCTACGCCGTGGTGGACGATCTTCTTCTGGAAGTCCTTCAAAGCAACCAGTTTTCGGTGCAGCACGATCCGGAGGTAACGGGAAACCACCTGCACACGATGCTGTGCGATCTGAGGTTCGACTGGGACGACCCGATGCGCCGCCATCATCAACACGACCACACCACGACAGAGTCGCGATGATGCGGCTCAGTGCGTCAGTCTGTCTCGGCGCCTGCTGAGGACGGCGACTGCGCGGCAGGCAGCGACAGCCGAAACACCGCGCCACCGTCACTGTGCACACACTCCAACGTGCCGTGGTGGGCCTCGGCGAGAGCGCGGGCGATCGGCAACCCGAGCCCCGCGCCACCCGAGTCCTGGTCGCGGGCTTCGTCGAGGCGAACCAGCCGGTCGAAGATCCTCTCCCGATCAGCCTCGGGAACGCCCGACCCGGTGTCGGTGACCGTGACGTGCGCTGTGTCGTCGACACGTCCGACGTCGACGGTGATATTCCCGGAGGGCGGGGTGTGGCGGCGGGCGTTGTCGAGGAGATTGGTCAGGATCTGCGCGATCTTCGTCGGGTCCGCATCGACGTAGAGCTGCTGGTCGCCGGTGCGCTGAACGCTCACGTCGGGCGCCAGCATCGCCGCCCGGTCCACCTCGTCGTCTGCGATGCGGGCCAGGTCGGTGCGTTCGGGACGAAGGCTGAGACCGGCGTCGATGCGGGCGATATCCAGCAGGTCGTTGACCAACCGGGCCGCCCGGCGGGTGTCGTTGCCCAGCAACTCGGCGTGCCGGCGTGCGCGCGCGCCGGTGCCGCCGGCA
>CAZOIX010000544.1:1123-3761 GCA_964579685.1 uncultured Mycobacterium sp. | reverse complement strand
GATGATGGGTGACTACGCCGTCGACGAGTTCGGCTTCGACGCCCACCTCAACAACGCAATCTTTTTGCCTTTGCTGCGGGTGTTCTTCAAGTCCTGGTTCCGGGTCGAGGTCAGCGGCATCGAGAATCTGCCGGAGACGGGTGCCGCGTTGGTGGTGGCCAACCACGCCGGGGTGTTGCCCTTCGACGGGTTGATGACGTCGGTAGCCGTCCACGACAACCACCCCACCCATCGCGACCTGCGTCTGCTGGCGGCCGACATGGTGTTCAACATGCCGGTGGTGGGCCAGGCCGCACGCAAGGCCGGCCACACCATGGCCTGCACCTCCGACGCGCACCGGTTGCTCGCCGCCGGGGAGCTGACCGCTGTGGGCCCCGAGGGCTACAAGGGTCTGGGCAAATCCTTCAAAGACCGCTACAAGCTGCAGCGATTCGGTCGCGGCGGGTTCGTCTCGGCCGCGCTGCGGACCAAGGCGCCGATCGTGCCGTGCTCGATCGTCGGGTCCGAAGAGACTTATCCGATGGTCGCCGACATCAAGCTGTTGGCCCGCCTGCTCGGGCTCCCGTATTTCCCTATCACCCCACTCTTCCCGCTGGCCGGGCCCGTGGGGTTGATGCCGCTGCCGTCGAAGTGGCACATCCAGTTCGGCGAACCCATCTACACGGCCGACTATGACGAGGCGGCCGCCGACGATCCGATGGTGACGTTCGAACTCACCGACAACGTGCGAGAGACCATCCAGCAGACGCTCTACCAGTTGTTGGCCAACAGGCGAAACGCGTTCCTCGGATAGGAATTTCGCCTAGCTGTCCTTAGCGCTTTGCTTGGCAATCATTTTCGCGATCGCTTCGTCGCGCGCTGCGGCGATCTGAGCGCTGACCTCGTCGGCCTCTGAGTCGGACTCGGCCTCGCCCATCACGGTGACGATGCTGGTGATCACCGGCCTGCCCTCGGCGTCGGTCACCTCACCGCGGATCTCGGTGAGGATCGCGCCGTGCGACTCCATCACCGAATCCAGGTAGGAATCGAAGTACAGCTTGTCCCCGGCCAGAATGGGCCGGTGGAAGACCAGCTTCTGGTCGCGGTGAAGCACCCGCTCCATGTTGATCGGCACGTTGAACTGGTTGAAGATCTCCAGCTGGACGCGGCGGCCGGCCACGGCAAGGAACGTCAATGATGCGACAAGCGCATCGTGGCCGTATTCCTTGGCGGCTTCCTCGGTGTAGTGCGCCGGATGGTCGTCTTTGACCGCGCGTGCGAACTCACGGATCTTCTCCCGGTTGACCTCGAAATAGTCGGGATACCGGTAGTGAGTTCCGATGATGTCTTCAGCGATGCCCATGGCGTTCTCTCGTCTGGTACTGGCGGGCGCGAGCCTATCAGCGGTGGTTCGTCACCCCGTGGGGTAACTCTCAGCCGCCGTCATGGCGCCGTGACACGACCGCCGCCAACGCGCCGCCGACGGCACCCAGGGCCAGGGCCGACGGCACCCCGATTCGCGCGGCCTTGCGCGCCGTGCGGAAGTCGCGGATCTCCCAACCCCGCTCGCGGGCGAGATCACGCAGGTCGGCGTCGGGGTTGATCGCGACGGCAGTGCCGACCAGCGACAGCATCGGCACGTCGTTGAAACTGTCCGAATAGGCCGTACAGCGCCGCAGATTCAGGCCCTCGCGGATGGCCAGCGACCGCACCGCGTGCGCCTTGCCCGCCCCGTGCAGGATGTCGCCGACCAGTCGGCCGGTGAACACGCCGTCGACGGATTCGGCGACGGTGCCCAGCGCGCCGGTGAGCCCGAGCCTCTTTGCGATGGTGGCCGCCAGCTCGTAGGGCGTCGCGGTGACCAGCCACACCTGCTGACCGGCGTCGAGGTGCATCTGTGTCAGCGCGCGTGTGCCCGGCCAGATCTTGTCGGCAATGATCTGGTCGTAGATCTCCTCGCCGAGGGCCATCAGCTCCGCGGTCGAGCGGCCCTCGATGAACGCGAGTGCCTTGCGCTTCCCCTCGGCGACGTCATCGCTGTTCTCGCGGCCGAGTAGCTGAAACTTGGCCTGCGCGTAAGCGAATCGGCCGAGATCGCCGTAGGTGAAGTACTTGCGGGCGGCCAGGCCGCGGGCGAAGTGCACCAGCGACGATCCGTGCACGAGCGTGTTGTCGACGTCGAAGAACGCCGCCGCGGTCAGATCCGGCGGCGGGGCAGGCGACGTGCCCGCCTCGCCCAGGTCGGTGACTGCCGCGCTCGCGCTGGCCTCGCCGGCGAGCTGCTGATCATCGGCGTCTGCACCCAGGGACGGCTCCGCAGGCTCGATGACGTCGGAATCGGACACGAATTCAGCCTAAGTCACCGTGCGGCGATACTGACGTGATGCACAGGCGGGTTGAGTTGCTCACGCGTGCGGGCTGCACGATCTGCAGGACGGCGGCGTCGCAGCTCGCGACACTGGCGGACGAGCTGGGATTCGTGTTGACGGTCACGGACGTCGACGCCGCCGCGGCCACCGGCAACGCCGCGCTGCGGGCCGAGTTCGGCGACCGGCTGCCGGTGGTCCTGCTGGACGGCGCCGAGCACAGCTACTGGGAGGTCGACGAGCCCAGATTGCGCAGGGATCTCGCGGATCCCTCGCCGAAATAAGGTTCCGGT
>CAZOIX010000544.1:0-1113 GCA_964579685.1 uncultured Mycobacterium sp. | reverse complement strand
TATTCCGGCCCTCAGACGTGTCGAAAGTCCTATCTCGGCAAAGTCGATAATTTGGTGAGCTACCTGGTCGACGACTACCGTGGTTGACGTTCCTGGGGCGAGCGAAGCGACGGGGAGAAATGTGGTGATGATGCCGTGAGCGTGTTGCTCTTCGGGGTGTCGCACCGCAGCGCGCCGGTATCGGTCCTCGAGCAGTTGAGCACCGACGACGCCGAACAGGCCAAGATCGTCGAAAAGGTCCTCGAGTCGTCGTTGGTGACCGAGGCGATGGTGCTGTCCACCTGCAACCGCGTCGAGGTCTACGCCGTCGTCGACGCCTTCCACGGCGGGCTGTCGGTGATCGGCCAGGTGCTCTCCGAGCAATCCGGGATGGGCCTGGGCGACCTGACGAAATACGCCTATGTGCGCTACGCCGAAGCGGCCGTCGAGCACCTGTTTGCCGTGGCCAGCGGCTTGGACTCCGCCGTGATCGGCGAACAGCAGGTGCTCGGGCAGGTGCGTCGCGCCTATGCCACCGCCGAGGCGAACCACACCGTCGGCCGTACGCTGCACGAACTGTCCCAGCGCGCGCTGTCGGTCGGCAAGCGGGTGCACGCCGAGACCGGCATCGACGCCGCAGGCGCCTCCGTGGTGTCGGTGGCGCTCGACATGGCCGAGGCCAAGCTCGGCTCGTTGGCGGGCCGCAGCGCGGTCGTCATCGGCGCGGGCTCGATGGGCTCCCTGTCGGCCAAGTATCTGGTCAGGGCGGGTGTCGAGCGTATCCACATCGTGAACAGATCACTGCCGCGCGCCAAGCGGCTCGCCGAGAAGGTCCGCGAGCTCGGTGTCGTGGCCGAGGCCTTCCCGTTCGACCATCTGACTCCGACGCTGACCGATGCCGACGTCGTCGTGAGCTGTACGGGCGCGGTGCGGCCGGTGGTGTCGCTGGCGGACGTACACCGCGGGCTGGCGCACGGCCAGGTGCCCAAACAGCAGGTCATCTGCGACCTCGGCATGCCCCGCAACGTCGATCCCGCCGTCGCCGGTCTGCCGGACGTCTACGTCGTGGACATGGACAAGATCCAGCGTGAGCCGTCGGCGCGCGCCGCGGCCGCCGACGCCGACGCCGCCCGC
>CAZOIX010000543.1:1965-3771 GCA_964579685.1 uncultured Mycobacterium sp. | reverse complement strand
ACGCTCGACCACGCCAGCAGATACCGGAAGTCCTCCTGGAAGCATGCCGCCGCCGAACCGACCACCATGGCCAGACAGGCGAGCAACAGGCCCACCCTTTCGATCGGCAGCACCCGAAACACCAGCACCGCACCGAAAACGGTGAAGGCGAAGCGGCAGAACACATAGATCGCGACCTTGGTGCTCACCGCGGCCACGAACATGCTGACCACCGACGGTGCTTCGCCGTAGGCACCCGGCAGCCAGGAATGCAGCGGGAACAGCGCCATCTTGACCGCAAGCCCGACAAAGACGAACACCACCGCCGCCAACAACGCCCGGTTGTCGGGTTGACCGGCCAGCCGAGCCGCGAGGTCGGACATGTTCAGGGTGCCGGTAACCGCATAGGCCAGACCGATTCCGAGCAATATGAACAGTGCGCCGACCGAACCGATCACCAGATAGCGGAAGCTGGCCAGCAGCGCGCGGCGGCGACGGCCCATCGCAATCATCGTGTAGGTGGCCAGCGAGCTGATTTCGAGAAACACGAATGCGTTGAACGCATCTCCGGTGATCGTCAGGCCGAGCAACCCGGCGAGCGTGAGGCACATGCAGGCATAGAGCAGCAACGCCTGCCGCGGTTCGAGTTCCGCGGCGACACTGCGCCGGCTGAAGATCGCGGTCAGTGCCGCGATCAGCGACACCAGCACGAGAATGGGCGTGTTGAATCCACTGACCACGAACTCGATGCCATCGGGGGCGGCCCATCCCCCCGTCGCGTAGCGCACCGTGCCACCACGTGCCACCTCATCGGCCAGCAAGACCGCACACGCCAACGAACCCAAGGCCGCGGCGAGAAACAACAGCCATGCCGCGATCTGGGAGCGCAGCAACATGCACAGTGGCGCACAGATCAACGGGATCGCCACCTGCAGCGCTGGTAACTGACCGATCAACGCTCACCAACGTCGTCGTCGACAGCGGTTTCGACCTGAGCATGTTCGAACGCGTCACGTTTGACGACGTCGTCTTCCTCGACAGTGCCGTAAGCCTCGAAAATGCGGACAGCCAAGGCAAGTCCGACGGCAAGCGTGGCGACGCCGACGACGATCGCGGTCAGGATCAGCACCTGCGGCAAGGGATTGGAGTAGCTTTGTACGCCCTCCTCGATGATCGGGGCGGTACCGTCGGTCACCTTGCCCAGGCTGATGAAGAACAGATAGATGCCGACTTGGAAAACGGTGAGCCCGATCAGTTTCTTGATCAGGTTGCCGTGGCTGATGACGATGTACAAACCCGTCATCATGATGGCGAACAACGCCCAGTACACGTAGTGCGTGGCAATCACCGCGACACCCCCCGGCTGGCGAAGCCGAAGAAAATCGCCGCCATCACGGCCGACACCGTGACACCGATTGCAGCTTCCACCAACAGGATTCCAAAATGCTGCGCGGTCTGCTCCTGGTCCGCGTTGAGCACGTCGTAGTCCAGAAACGAACCGCCAAGCAACATCGTTGCCACGCCGAGTCCCAGGTAGAGCAGCGGTCCGAGCGAGACCAACGTCCACAGGGCCGCCCGAGGTATCACCTGTTGAGCGCGATCCAGCCCGAACACCAACCCGTAGAGCACGGCGCCGGAGGCGAAGATCACGCCCGCCTGGAAGCCTCCGCCCGCGCCGTACTCCCCGTGGAAGAGCACGTACAGCGCGAAGATGAGAATGAGCGGGAGCAGGGTCCTGACCACTACGCGGATGACGCGGTAGTCGGCCAGCTGGAAATCGGTGGCCGGCCGCGTGTCCTCCGGTCGTGCGAGCGGACCGAGCAGAGA
>CAZOIX010000543.1:0-1955 GCA_964579685.1 uncultured Mycobacterium sp. | reverse complement strand
GACCGCCCGGCCCGCGGTGAACACGACGACAAGCTCCCCCAACGTGTCCAGTGCCCGGTAACTGGCCAGCACTGAGGTGACGGTGTTCGGGATGCCGATCTCGGTCTGCGACTCGTAGAGGTAGGCCTCGGTGACGGGATGTTGCTGGACCGGACTGCTGGTGGTGCCGAACGCAGGCAGGTCCATGCTCGCGTAGCCGAGGGTGCCACCGGCAAGCAGCACGGCGATCAAGCCCGGAATGCGGCGCCCCGGAGGCGTGACGGCCTCCCACGATCGGGTGAGCGCGAGCACACCGAGCAACAACACCGTGCTGATTCCGACCCCGACCGCAGCTTCGGTGAACGCCACATCGGGAGCATCGAACAGGATGAAAAGTGTTGCGGTGACCAGGCTGAGCAGGGCGGCCAGCATTGTCGCCTCATACAGTGCACGCATCCGTGAGATCGCCAGTGCCGTCGCGGTCAGGATCGCGAGCAGCGTGATGTTGGTCATGGTGAACACGATCGATGAAGTCACTGGCGCGGGTCACCCGCCTGCCAGACGGGCACGCCATCGCGGCGTGCGGCGTGCGCGAGGATGTGCGCGGCGGTCGGACTGGTCAGCGACAGGAACAGCAGAATGATCAGCAGACGCACCATCGTGTGCCAGTCGCTGGGCTGGAGCAGCAGACCGACGAGAACCAGACCGGCGCCCACCGAGTCGGTGACCCCGACCGCGTGGTTGCGGGTGTAGAAATCGGGAAAGCGCAACAACCCCGCACCCCCGGAGAGCACGAAAAGCGCTCCGGCACCGAGTAGTACGGCGCTCAGTATGTTGATCGGATTCACGCTGTGCTCTCCTCGTCACGCGCGTGCACCAGTTCGCGATAGTGCGTCAGACGCAGTACCGCCACGATCGAAACGAAGTTGACCAGTGCATAAAGAATCCCGATATCGAGGAATTCGGGTCTGCCGAAGAGGAATCCGGCGACCGCGACGAACAGCACGATCTTTGTTCCGAACATGTTGATCGCCAGGATGCGGTTGTAGCGTCCCGGACCGAGGAACGTTCGGATCAGCGCCAGCACCATGGTGACCAGCAGTGCTGCCATGACGGCGAAAATCACCGGCGACCGCCCAACTTCCGCACCTGACGCAGCATCGCCCCGTCGCGGAGGGCCTCGATGTCGGCCGCATCGAGGCTGTGCACCAGGATGCGGTCGTCGTCCACGTCCAGCGACAACGTGCCCGGGGTGAGCGTGATCGAGTTGGTGTACACCACCTGTTCGAGTTCGGAAAGCGCTGTTGAATCGGTTGCGGCCACCACCGGCCGCAGGTCAGACCTCGGTGACCACACCTTGCGCACCACGCCGAGAGCTGAGCGGAAAACTTCCCAGGCCAGCCACACGAAGTAGAGGGGCAGCCGCAGTACAAATCGGATCGTCACGTCCGGATGCAGGTAAAGCTCACCGCGCCAAGCCATCCCGCACACCACAGCAACAGAGACCGCCCCGAGCCCCAGCAGCAATGGGTCGTAGTGGCCGGACAACAGCAGCCAGAAGCCGACCAGAATCGGCACCATCGCGAGAACCCGCCAGACCTTCGCACGCAACGAATCCTTCGACGCACCCTCGATTTCGGTCATGGCCTCGCCTCGTGGCCGGGCCAGCCGATCAGCCGGGCGCCGAACACCGCGGTCTGAAGCGTGAACGCCTGCTCCGGATCGTCGACCCCGTAGCCGGTCAGCTCCTTGACTCGGTGTAGTCGGTAGGTGACGGTGCGCACCCCGACACCCAACCGCTGGGCGGTGACGGTCGACACGCCGCCAGCCATGAAATAGGCGACCAACGTGTCCAGCAGCGTGTCCGGCCCTGCACGTGCGGCGCGCAAGGGTTCGAGCACCTCGGCGACGAGGTCGACCAGCGCGGCGCTGTCGCGGCGCAGCACCTCGAATACCAGAAGGTCGTGGGCATAGAC
>CAZOIX010000542.1:0-3799 GCA_964579685.1 uncultured Mycobacterium sp. | reverse complement strand
CCCAGCGGGCAGCGTCGCGACGGCCCGGTTCACCGCGGTGCCGTAGCCGAGGTTTGCCCCCGTTCGCAGCAGACGCACGTTGGGAAAGCGTTGCACCGCCTCTTCCGGGGCGCCGTCGGTCGCCCCGTTGTCTGCCATGATGACCGTCACCGCACGATCGGTGGCATGCGACAACGACGCCAGGAAGCGGTCCAGATGTGGCCCGGGTGAATACGTCACCGTCACCACTACCAATTCGTCACTCACGTGACGGCTACCTCGGCGCTCACGGCGTAGAGGTTAGCGGGCCGTGCTTGGCGAGCGCGGCGGCCAGCGCGTCGCGCCACGGCCGCAGCGGCGTCAGCCCCGCATCCGCGGACTGGCGCGCGGACAGCACCGAATACGCCGGCCTGGGCGCGGGCCTCGGGTTGCGGTCACTTCCGACCGGACGCACCCGGGCAGGGTCGGCGCCGACGCCCTCGAACACCGCCTGCGCCTGCTCGTAGCGGCTGGCCTGTCCAGCGTTGGTGGCATGCAACACCGGCTCCCGGATGCTTCCGTCGGCCACCTCGAGCAGCGCACCCACCAGATCTGCGGCATACGTGGGCGACCCGATCTGGTCGGTCACCACGTCGACCGTCTGATCGCCCGCGGCCAGCCTGCGCATCACGGCCACGAAATCGCTGCCGTCACCGCCCTCGTAGATCCACGCCGTTCTGACGATGTGGGCGTCGGGCATCGCCGCGAGCACCGCGAACTCACCTGCGAGCTTGGTGCGGCCATACACCCCAAGCGGCTCGGTGTCGTCGTCGATCTCGTACGGGCTGCCCTTGGTGCCGCCGAAGACGTAGTCGGTGGAGATGTGGATGAAATCGGCTCCCGCGCGCGCGCAAGCGTGCGCGATGTTGGCGGGTCCCACGGCGTTGACGGCGTGCGCACGCGCCTCGTCCGACTCTGCCGCGTCGACCTTGGTGTAGGCCGCGCAGTTGATCACCACATCACCGGATTCGACGAAACGTTCCGCAGCGGGAGCATCGGTGATGTCCCATTCAGACGACGTCAGCGCCAGCACGTCGCGGCCCTGTTTGCGTGCCTGATCTGCTAATTCACGCCCGACCATGCCACCGGCGCCCGAAATAACGATTCGGGCAGACTCTCGAAAAGACATAGTGACGAGTCTGGCACGCCGACCCGCGCTACCCACTCTGCGCCCTTTTCGCCAGTAGCCTGGGCTGATGCCCGCTCGTCCACTCCGTGTCATCGCCGTGTCACTGGCAATGGCGATCGTCGTCGTGACGGGCGTCGCCTGGGGCAAGATCCGGTCATTCGAATCCGGTATCAACCACATTTCGCCGATGGCACTGGGCGACGGCGGCGAAGACGGCGCGATCGACATCCTGCTGGTCGGGGTGGACAGCCGCACGGACGCGCACGGAAACCCGCTGACCGAGGAGGAACTCGCCACCCTGCGGGCCGGCGACGACGAGGCGACCAATACCGACACCATCATCCTGGTGCGGATTCCCAACAACGGGGAATCGGCCACCGCGATCTCGATCCCGCGCGACTCCTACGTCGAGGCACCCGGGTACGGCAAGATGAAGATCAACGGCGTCTACGGTTCGGCCCACTTCGAAAAACTCGTGGAGCTGGTCGAGCAGGACGGCATGGACAAGGCGCAGGCGGAACCGCAGGCCGTCGAGGCGGGGCGCGAGGCGTTGATCAAGACCGTGGCCAGCCTGACAGGCGTCACCGTCGACCACTACGCCGAGATCGGCCTCCTGGGATTCTCGCTCATCACCGATGCCTTGGGCGGCGTGAACGTGTGCCTGAAAGAGGCCGTATACGAACCGATGTCGGGTGCTGACTTCCCTGCGGGCTGGCAGAAGCTGACCGGTCCGCAGGCGCTGAGCTTCGTTCGCCAGCGCCACGATCTCCCGCGCGGCGACCTCGATCGAGTGGTGCGCCAGCAGGCCGTGATGGCATCGCTTGCCCACGAAGTCATCTCGGGCAAGACCCTGTCGAGCCCGTCGACCCTGAACCGGCTTCAGGATGCGGTACAGCGTTCGGTGGTGCTCTCAGACGGTTGGGACGTCATGGAATTCGCCGAACAGCTGCAGAAGCTGGCGGCGGGCAACGTCGCCTTCGCCACGATCCCCGTGCTGCAGGAGAACGGCTGGAGTGACGACGGTATGCAAAGCGTGGTGCGGGTCGACCCGGTCGAGGTCAAGGACTGGGTGGCGGGGCTGCTGCACGACCAGGACGAGGGTAAGACCGAGGAACTCACGTACACGCCGGCGAAGACGACCGTCGACGTGGTCAACGCCAGCGACATCAACGGGCTGGCCTCTTCGGTCTCGAACGTGGTGACGGCCAAGGGCTTCTCGGCAGGCACCACAGGCAACCTCGAAGGTCCTCCGGTGTCAGAAAGCCAGGTCCAGGCCGCCAAAGCCGACGACCTCGGTGCGCAGGCGGTCGCCGAGGACCTCGGTGGGCTGCCGATCGTCGAGGACGCATCGGTGGCACCGGGATCGGTACGGGTCGTCTTGACCGCCGACTACACAGGTCCGGGCTCAGGCCTCGACGGTGTCGACCCGACGGTGACCACCGCCGACACCGTGGCGGCCGGATCATCCGAGGACCCGCTGGCGTCACCGATCATCACCGCCGGGTCGAACGACCCGGAGTGCGTCAACTAGACGTGAGCACTGTCAGCTCGGCAATCCTCGATCCGCTCATGGCAGCCAACCCTGCCGGGCCGCGGATCACCTATTACGACGACGCGACCGGTGAGCGCATCGAGTTGTCCACAGCCACGCTGGTGAACTGGGCGGCCAAGACCGGAAACCTGCTACGCGACGAAATGGGCGCCGGGGCATCGTCCAAGGTCGCGGTGCTGCTGCCCGCGCACTGGCAAACCGCTGCGGTGTTGTTCGGGATTTGGTGGATCGGGGCGGAGGTCGTCACCGGCGGACCGGCCGACATCGCACTGTGCACGATCGACAGACTCGCCGCCGCCGATGACGCCGTTGGTGTCGGCGAGATCGCCGTACTGTCGCTGGACCCGTTCGGCAAGCCGGTGCCCGATCTCCCCGTGGGTGTGACGGACTACGCCACCGCAGTGCGCGTACACGGCGACCAGATCGTCCCCGAGCGCGACCCGGGCGACGCGTTGGACGGCCGGTCGGTGGCCGATGTGCTCTCCGGCGCAAGGGCGTCGGCCGGTGCACAAGGCCTCACACCGGATGACCGCGTGATGTCGATGGCCGACTGGACGAACGCGACCGACCTCACCGACAACCTGCTGGCCCCTTTCGCGATCGGTGCGTCACTGGTGCAAGTCGCGAATGCGGATGCCACTGCGCTGGACCGTCGCAGACAAATGGAGAAGATCACCCGGGGTTAACCGAAAAATGCCACGCTGGGATCATGATCAGTCGACGACAGTTCATGGTCGTGGGTGCCCTGGGCGTGGCGGGCGTAGCGACCTCCTGCTCGCAGTCACAACCCCCGTCGGGCGCCGCTGCCAGCCAGAATATGACCCTGGCCGCCGGTGAGACCGATATCGATCTCGCCGGCCGCACGCTCCGCACCTGGGCATACGGAAATCGGGTGCCCGCTTCCGAGATTCGTCTCCGAAAGGGTGAGCGCCTGCACGCGGAACTGACCAATACGTTGCCCCAGGGCGTCACCTCGCACTGGCACGGCATCGCCCTGGTCAACGACATGGACGGCGTACCCGACCTCACTCAGGCGGCGGTGCCGAAAGGCCAGACGTTCAACTACGACTTCGTCGTGCCCGACGCCGGCACGTACTGGT
>CAZOIX010000541.1:0-3799 GCA_964579685.1 uncultured Mycobacterium sp. | reverse complement strand
CGGCCAATGAACTCCTGCTGTACGAGGCGCTGGGACTCTGCGGCGAGGGTGAGGCGCCCAAGCTGATCGACAACAACGACACCACCTACGGCGGCCGCTGGGTGGTCAACCCGTCGGGTGGGCTGATCTCCAAGGGCCATCCACTGGGCGCCACCGGCCTGGCACAGTGCGCCGAGCTGACCTGGCAACTGCGGGGCACCGCCGATAAGCGGCAGGTCGACGGCGTCACCGCCGCACTGCAGCACAACATCGGGCTGGGCGGCGCGGCAGTTGTGACCGCTTACCAGCGCGCCGAGCGCTGATGGGCGACAATTGGCCGATGCGGACAACATGGATCATCGCGGCCGGAGCACTCAGCGCGTGCGCGCTCGCGGTGTCGGCCGGACTCGCGTCGGCCGACGAGGGTAAGTCAGCGCAGGAAACGATCCAGGAGCTGCAGAGCGAGGGCTACAACGTCACCATCGACAAGATCGGCACGGCCCCGCTGTCGGAGTGCGTGGTGACCAGCGTCCGCAATCCGCAGCAGTTCGGTCAGTTGGTGCCACTGCTCGGTGGCAACCAGAACGGCGTGCTGTTCCCCGAGGTCACCAGCCAACCGATTTCGGTGTCGCTGGACTGCTCCCGGCGCTGAGCCTTGACACGAAGAAGCCCAGCCGGATCGCTCCGGCCGGGCTTCTCGCATGGTGTCAGCGCCGCGAGCAGTCGGCGGTGACGGTGATGTTGCGCTGAGCGACCACCTCGATCAGGTCATCACCACGACGAACCAATTCGGTTCGCTCCCTTGCATTCCGGATGTCGGTGACGACGCACTGGTTCAGCGGTGCGCTGCCGATCCGGTTGACCTTCACATCGAAGCCCTGGGCTTCGAGCGTTGAGATGGTCAACTGTGCGGACTCCTGGGCCGACGCAATGGCAGGCGGCAGCGCGATCAGTCCGCATGCCGCGGCGGCGATTCCCAGCTGGATCAAGAGTATTGCGCGCATGACCGCGCCTCCCTTCGTGTTTCGTGTAGGCCCCGGTGGCCTTCACGCGGTACGACGGGACACCCACGGAAGAGGTTCAAAGCAATTTCAGAAAAGTTTTCTCCGCGCCGAAAAACCCGGCCGCGAGGGGTACGGCCGGGCCCTTCATTCCGGACACCTACGTCCGCGCGGGTACCTGTTCCTGGTGTGCGACGTGGTCGTCATCGACCATGGTCAGCTCGTCGAACGGATCGTCGCCACGCAGCACGCTGCTCACCCGCTCGCGGTCGATGGTCTTCGTCCACGAGCCGACCAGGATCGTGGCGACGGCGTTACCGGAGAAGTTGGTCAGCGCGCGGGCCTCGGACATGAATCGGTCGATTCCGACGATCAGTCCGACACCGTCGAGCAGGTCGGGCCGGTGGCTCTGCAGGCCCGCGGCCAGCGTGGCCAACCCGGCGCCGGTGACGCCCGCGGCGCCCTTGGACGCGACGATCATGAACACCAGCAGGCCGATCTGCTCCGGCACCGACAGCGGATCGCCGAGGGCGCCCGCGATGAACAACGATGCCATGGTCAGGTAGATCGCGGTGCCGTCCAGGTTGAACGAGTAGCCCGTCGGTACGACGACTCCGACGGTGCTGCGCTCGACGCCGAGGTGCTCCATCTTGGCGATCAGGCGAGGCAGTGCGGACTCCGACGACGAGGTCGAGACGATCAGCAGGTACTCACGGGCCAGGTAGCGCACCAGCTTGAAGATCGAGACACCCGAGACCACCCGCAGGATCGTGCCCAGCACGCCGAAAACGAATACCAGGCAGGTCACGTAGAAGCCGAGCATCAACCCGAGCAGCTGTGTCACCGCAGTCCACCCGGTCTGGCCGACGACGTTGGCGATAGCACCGAACGCGCCGATGGGCGCCAGCCACAGGATCATCACCAGGATCTTGAACACCAGCTTCTGCAGGTACTCGATGCCGCGCAGGATCGGCTCACCCGTCGACCCCATGGCCTGAAGGGCGAACCCCACGAGCAACGCGACGAACAGCGCCTGCAGCACACTGCCCGACGTCAGCGACGCGAACAGGGTGTCCGGAATGATGCCCCGGACGAAATCCATCAGACCGCCTGCCTCGTGGGCGGTTTCGGCCAGCTCGGCACCCTTGCCCGCGGCGCCCTCGGTGAGATTCATACCGGTACCGGGATGCAGAAGGTTGCCGACCACCAGACCGATGGCGAGCGCGAAGGTGGACATGACGAGGAAGTACACGAAGGCCAGCCCGCCGACCTTGCCCACCGTCGCCGCCTTGCGCACCGATCCGATGCCCAACACGATCGTGCAGAAGATGACCGGCGCGATCATCATCTTGATGAGGTCGACGAACATCGTGCCCAGTACACCGACGCTCTTGCCCACCTCGGGGGCCAGGATGCCCACCGCGACGCCCGCGAACACCGCGACGATGACGGCGATGTACAGCCAGTGGGTGCGGTCACGCTTGCGGGGCCCGACTCCCGGCGGTGTGGGGTCAACGACGGTCATGACTACCTCCAACTCGGCCAAAGTGATCTGCACACAGGGTCGGCCCAGGACGTGAGCCAGGTCACGCTTTAGTTCATTTTGTTCGGTATGTTCACGAACATGGCCGACGACGGTGGTGCTCACGTCGCGACCGCCGACCGCCGCCGGCTGACGTATCTGGACGTGGGCGACCCGGACGGCCCGCTGGTCATCCACAACCACGGTGGCCCGAGCAGCCGACTCGAGGTTCGTCTCCTCGCAGAGTCGGCAGGCAAGAATCGGATCCGCCTGATCGGTGTCGACCGGCCTGGTATGGGGCAGTCGAGTCCCCAGAAGGCGCGCACGTACTCGGGCTGGGCCGACGACCTGGTCGCGATCGCCGACGGGCTGGGATACCGCCAATTCGGCGTGACCGGCTGGTCGGAAGGCGGCCCGTGGGCGCTTGCCGCGGCCGCATACATCGATCCGCTCCGGCTACGTCATGTCAGCAGCATCGCGCCGGGAAGCTATGGCGCATTCGGCGATAATTCTGCGGCGCAATACCTTTCGAAGATCGATGCGCTGGGTGGCGCCCTTGCCCTGCGGTTCACCCCGGGCTTCCGGCTGATGTACGCCATTCTCGGATTCAGCGCAAAACGCTTCCCGGCCTCATTCGTCAAACAGGTCAGCAGGAGTGTCAACGGATACGACCGACAGATCCTGCAGCGACCCGAGATGGCAACGGAATTCGGACAAACCTGCGCCGAATGCTTCGCCCAAGGTTCCGACGGACTCGTCCGTGACGCCGAACTCCTCTATCGGCGTTGGGCTTTCGCCGTCGAAAATATCGAGCGGCCGGTACATATGTGGCAGGGACTGGACGACCTGCTGGTGCCGGACGCCATCAACAAGGCCGTGTCCGACGCGATGCCCGGCTCGGTGTGGCATCCCGTCGAGGGAGCCGGACATTTCGTCGCCGTTGGAGCGGGTGACGACATATTCGCCATCGCGGCACAGGATCTCGGAGCTTGACCCGCCTGTGGCCGCGATCGCTGGCCGGCCAAGCGATCACACTGCAGATCATCGTGGTCGCGGTGGTGGTGCTGGCCGCCAGCGCGCTGGCCCTGCTCGACGCCCGACATGACGGCGACGAGGCGGCGCGCCAACAGGTGGTCGGCATTGCGACCTCGCTCGCGGATTCGCCCTCGACGGCGCAGGCGATCGAATCCGGCCACGCCACCGAGATTCTGCAACCCGTCACCGAGGCTGTCCGAACGCACACCGACATCGCCTTCATCACGATCATGGCGCCGGATCGCACGAGGTTCACCCACAC
>CAZOIX010000540.1:0-3804 GCA_964579685.1 uncultured Mycobacterium sp. | reverse complement strand
CGTGTACTCACAGCCGTTGGCCGAGGCGATCGCCGAGGCCGAGAGCCTCGTCGCCGCCGCACCGTTCATCGAATCCGAAGCCGACCTCCTCGAAGGGCTGCAATACCTCGCGGGATGTATTGCGGCATGCACACACGTGGCGTTCGACTACGACCGCGACCATCCATTCCTGCACAGCGGCACCGGCCCGTTCACCAAAATGGGCCTGGACAACCCGGACACGATGTACTTCGGTACCCGCGTCCAGCCCGGATACGAGTACATCGTCACCGGCACACGAGGCACCACAACGGACGTGAGCTTCCAGTTGCTCGGCGGCGAGTACACCGACGAGGTCGTTCCGGACAGCGAGACCGCATTCGACGATCGCAAGCTCGACATCGCCTCAGACGGCACATTCGAGTGGCGGTTCACTCCGGACACCCCGTCGCAGTTGGTGATTCGCGAGGTCTACAACGACTGGTCCGCGCAGCGCGGCACCTTTGCGATCGAGCGCGTCGACACCGCGGGCACCGCGCCGCCGCCGCTCACCAGGGAACTGATCGAAAAGCGCTACTCCGTAGCGGGTAAGCAACTGGTCCAGCGGGTCAAGACCTGGCTGCAGTTCCCCAAATGGTTCTACGACGACCTGCCAGTGAACACGCTGACAGCACCTCGCCTCACCCCCGGCGGTCTGGCGACGCAGTATTCGTCGGTGGGCCACTATGATCTGGCGCCGGATCAGGCGATGGTGATCACGCTGCCTGTCACCGACGCGCCGTACCTCGGCTTCCAGCTGGGCAGCCTGTGGTACATCTCGCTGGACTACATCAACCATCAGACCTCGCTGAACGGAACTCAGGCGCAGGCCGATCCGGACGACAAGATCAGGATCGTGGTATCCGAGCGCAACCCGGGTGTGACGAACTGGTGTGAAACCCTTGGCCACGCAAGAGGTTATCTGCAGTTCCGGTGGCAGCGGGTGTCGCGTGAGCTGACCGGGGCCGACGGCCCGACGCTGGAGGTGGTCGACATCGACAAGGTCACCGAGGCGCTGCCCTACTACGACTCCAACAAGATTTCAGAAGAGGACTGGCGGGCGCGGATCGCGCTGCGCCAGAAGCTGATCGGCAACAGGATGGTGGGTTAGGAGATGGGCTCGGAACTCTTGAAAGATCGAGTTGTCGTGATCAGTGGTGTCGGGCCCGCGCTGGGCACCACGCTGGCCAAGCGATGTGCCGAGGCGGGTGCGGACCTGGTGCTGGCCGCCCGCACCGTGGAACGGCTGGAGGACGTCGCCAAGCAGATCACCGACATCGGCAGGCGTGCGGTGACGGTGGGCACCGACATCACCGACGAGGCGCAGGTTGCCAACCTCGTCGAGCAGACGCTCGAGGCCTACGGCAAGGTGGATGTGCTGATCAACAACGCCTTCCGGGTGCCGTCGATGAAGCCCTTCGCCAATACGACGTTCGAGCATATGAAGGACGCCATCGAGCTGACGGTGTTCGGCGCACTGCGGATGATCCAGGGCTTCACACCCGCGCTGGCCGAGTCCAAGGGTTCGGTCGTCAACGTGAACTCCATGGTCGTGCGCCATTCGCAGGCCAAGTACGGCGCCTACAAGATGGCGAAGTCCGCGCTGCTGGCCATGTCGCAGACACTGGCCACCGAGTTGGGCGAGCAGGGTATCCGGGTGAACTCCGTTCTGCCGGGCTATATCTGGGGTGGCACGCTGAAGGGCTATTTCGAGCACCAGGCCGGCAAGTACGGCACCAGTGTCGACGACATCTACAACGCCGCGGCCGCGGGATCCGACCTGAAGCGGCTGCCGACCGAGGACGAGGTCGCCTCGGCGATCCTGTTCATGGCCAGCGATTTGTCCAGCGGTATCACCGGGCAGGCACTGGACGTCAACTGCGGGGAGTACAAGGCCTGATATGAGCGGAACCGCCGGCCGGACCAATGTGGGAACCGTCGACGATCTGCATGCTTCGGCGACGAAGGCGTGCGGACTCGACGACTTCGGTGTCGACGACGACAACTACCGCGAGGCGCTGAGCGTGCTGCTGGAGTCGTTCCGGCGCGACGCCGACCTCACCGAACTCGGTAGCAAGATGAACCGATTCTTCGTGCGCAACGCACTGGTGGCCCGGCTGGTGTCAGAGGCGGCCTGGAAGCAGTACCCGGAGCATGCCGGCGTGACGATCGAACGGCCCATCTTCGTCACCGGGCTGCCGCGCACCGGCACCACCGTCATTCACCGGCTGCTCACCGCCGATCCGCGGCACCAGGGCCTGGAGCTGTGGCTGGCCGAGTTCCCGCAGCCACGCCCGCCGCGCGAGACATGGCCGCAGAACCCTGTTTTCGCCGAGCTGGACGCCCGGTTCAAGCAGGCCCATGACGAGAATCCCGACTACACCGGGCTGCACTACATGACCGCCGATGAGGTGGAGGAATGCTGGCAGCTGCTGCGGCAGTCGCTGCACTCGGTGTCCTACGAGACGCTCGCCCATCTGCCCACGTATTCACAGTGGCTGGCGAAGCAGGACTGGACCAAGGCCTACCAGCGACACCGCAGGAACCTGCAACTGATCGGTCTCAACGAGGCCGAGAAGCGCTGGGTGCTGAAGAATCCGAGCCATCTGTTCGCGCTCGACGCGATCTTCGCGACCTATCCGGACGCGCTCATCGTGCAGTGTCACCGGCCCGCAGAGACCATCATGGCGTCGATGTGCTCGCTGGCGCAGCACACGACGGCAGGCTGGTCGAACTCGTTCGTCGGCGCGCAGATCGGCGAGGACGCGATGGAGACGTGGACGCGAGGCCTGAAGCGGTTCAACGAGGTTCGGGCCGATCAGGACCAGGCACAGTTCTGTGACGTCGACTACTTCGAGTTCGTCAAGGATCCGGTCGCTGCCGTCGAGGGCATCTATGCGCACTTTGGCATCGATTTCACCGACGAGGCCCGCGCGGCGATCATCGAGAGCCACGAGGAGAGCAAGAAGGGTCCGCGTGCACCCAAGCACACCTACTCGCTGTCCGATTACGGCCTGACCGACGAGCAGGTCAAGGAACAGTTCAAGGGTCTGTGACGGTCACGCCGTCGTATTGGCCAGTTTCTCAATGCGATTCAGTGCATCCTGGGCCAGGGTGTGCACCGGATAGCCCCCGACCGGCCCGCACGTCGAAATCTCGATCGCCGCATTGAAGGCGGCGACCAATGTGCTGTCGCAGGCCCAGTCGCTGGCCTTGAAGGACCACAGCAGGATGCTGGGCGAACTGGATGCCTGAAGCGGCATCAGCGTGAACTCGTACGAGCGGCCCTTCATGTCGGTCACCGTGAAGGGAACGCTCAAGCAGTCTCGTAGGGTCTGCTTTGCTTGTGACAGAGCATTTTTCGCGTCGTAGTTGGCGTGATATACGCCGACCATCTCCTCGATGTACACCTCGTGGCCGAGGTTATCGACCATCCAGTGCCCACCGTCGGTTGCCGCGGGATCAAGGTCGAAGATGAACGGTGCGTCGACCTCCTTGGCGACACCGCTGCACTCGGCGGGTTCCACCGTGGAGAACAGGTTGCCGTCGTACTTCTCGACACTCGGGCTGAGCAGGTCGACGACCTGGCCGGCGGTGATCGGCGCCACCGGCGAAGTGGCCTGCGGGCGTGGCGTGTCGACCACCCTGGTGCAGCCTGACACCGCGATGAGAAGCAGAACGGCGACCGCTCGTCTTCCCATGCAGGCAGCTTAGGCTAGCCGTCGCCGGGCGAGGGCGCCGACGACATCTCCTCCAGGCAGCCTTCGGCGACAGCATGTTTGATGC
>CAZOIX010000539.1:0-3807 GCA_964579685.1 uncultured Mycobacterium sp. | reverse complement strand
AACGCGACGCGCAGGAACTAATCGTGGGAGTGGCGCTGCTTCGGTGTGGTGGTGGCGGTCATGCTAATTTCCTTTCCGGGGGAGGGGGTGGACCGTTCCGGAGCCGACGACGCAACCTCTTACGGCGGCGGCTCCGGACCAGTCATGAGGGAGTCACGACAGTCGGCGTAACCCCAGGTACTGCACGAAGGCGAAGGCCAACGTGACGGCGGTGAAGCCGATGGTCGCGACGGCACCGAGTTCGGTCAGCGGCAACAGGCCCGCGACCAGCACGACCGTGACGAGGATCGCGAAGGCGACGTTTCCACCCAGGACACCGCTACCCACGCGGCGGACGTCGGGCAGGCCCGCGAGCATGTACAGCGTCGCGCCGTAGCCCACCAGCGCCGCGCCCGCAATCCACTCCGAGGTGGGCGAAAGGCCCGACAGTCGCGACAGTGGATCGGCGGTCATCACGATCAGCAGACCGAGGCCCGCGCACAGGGTCGCGTCGGCCCGCAGCGCAAAACGTAGGAGCGAGTCTTCCCGGACGGGCCGGCTGGAGATGGCGGTCATGGCACTCATGCTGCGCAACCACTGCTGCCAGATCGACGCCAGACACTGCCAGCTGCTGCCAACCGCAGGTCAGCGGCGTGAAACTAGTCTTGCGCGGCGACCAGGTGTCCGCGCAGATCGGCCGCGATCAAGCGCGCCGCCGAGTTCTGCCAGTTGTGCAGCGAGCGTTGCGGCACCTCGGTGACGAACCACTGCCAGGCCTGGCGGGCGACGGGGTCGAGTCCCGCGGCAGTGGCGTTCTGGGCGTACGCGCGTACACCGACGACGTACGGGAAGTACAGCGAGTTGTAGTAGCGCCATTGTTCGGTGGTGCCGAACTCGCCGCCGTCGCGCGGTTTGAGGCGGGCGATGCGATCGGCGAGCAGGGCCTTGAGTTCGTTGGCCCGCTCAAGTGGCTGGTCGGGAGCCCCGCGCGCCGCCAGTCGCTCGGCGACGGCCGGCAGTGCGGTCAGCGGGCTGGCGACCAGCTTGGACAAGTCCCCGTAGTGGCCGAGTGCGCGGCGCGTGAGCCGGACGAACGTCTCCTCGTCCACGTCGTCGAGCGGGTTGCCCGAGCGCAGGGGCAGCGCAGCGCCGGTGCTTCGCAGCGCAGCGCGGTCGGCACGCAGCGCGGGCGAGCGGGAGAACGCCAGGCGGTCCAGCAGACCGGCCAGCGGATCTGCCAGGACGTTGATCGAGATCGCGATGGCGAGGCTGGTGAACAACAGCACCGTCAGCGCCGTCTGTGGACCGGTGACCGCCAGTCCGATCAGCGCTTGCCCCCCGAAAAGCACCACCACGACGCCGGTCGCGAAGAAAGACCGCAGCATGTCGGCGCGCAGGGCCTGACCTTCGTCGAAGGCGTCCCACATCGCCACGGCAACACCCAGGAGGATGACATCGCATCCTGTCGATGCCAGGGCCAGCCAGCTTGGCACCAATCCGAGCGGAATGACCAGAATCGCGTTGCCCAGTGCGAAGAACAGCGTCGCGACGACGATGTAGGGCACGACGGGCCTGGGTTGCCACGGCCCGAAGACCGCTCGCAGCATCGCTCCCAGCGACGACAGCGAGATGACGGCGAACATCACCCAATGGCCCATCCGCACCGGGCCGTCGACGTCTCCGGCCAGGGCTGCGCCGATGAACGCACCGGCCGCGACCGCGGCCACGGCAACCAGTTCGGTTGCCCTGCTTCGCCAGCTGTCGCGGGGTCGGGACAGTTCGAGAAGCACGGCGAACCACGCGATGCCCGGCACGGCGACGAGATAGACCTCGATGACGCTGAGCACGGCTGAGTCGCTCTGAACGCGAACGGCATCCAGTGCCACCACCGTCGCGAAGCTCGTCAGGCCGAGTGCGGCAAGCGCCAGAACGGGCTTACGCGGGTCACGGGCGAGCAGATACAGCCCCAGCCACCAGCTGAGCGAGAAGACGAGCGCTGACAGCGCAGCCATAGACCCCAGTGTCGCAGGGATGAGGGCTCGCGCGAAGACCAGATGGGCCTACATGCCGTAGCGGCGGTGACGCGCCGTGTAATCACGCAGCGCTCGCAGGAAGTCCACGCGCCGGAACTCCGGCCAGTACGCCTCGGTGAACCACATCTCCGAGTACGCGCTCTGCCAGAGCAGAAAGCCCGACAGCCGCTGCTCACCCGACGTGCGGATCACCAGGTCGGGGTCGGGCTGCCCCGAGGTGTAGAGGTTCTCGGAAATCGCTTCCTCGGTGACGGCCTCGATGAGCTGATCCCCCGTCGCCCCGTTGGCGAGCTCCTTGCCGACCAGTGCGCGGACCGCGTCGACGATCTCTTGCCGACCGCCATATCCGACGGCGACGTTGACATGAAATCCGCTGCCGTTGCCGTTGGTCGACTCGACGTCATCGCGAAGGCGTCGAGCGGGCTCCTCGCCGATCAGCTCGAGGTCGCCGACGGTACGCACACTCCATCGATTGGCCGGGGCACAGATCTCCTCGACGACGTCGGTGATGATCCCGATCAGCGAGCACAACTCATGCGGGTCGCGTCGCAGGTTCTCGGTGGAAAGCAGGTACACCGTGGCCATTTCGACGCCGGCCTCATGAGCCCAGCGCAGCATCTCGGCGATCTTGCGCGCGCCCATCCGGTATCCGTAGCTGACGTCTTCGTGACCAGCATCACGGGCCCACCGCCGGTTTCCGTCGCACAGCACCGCGATGTGGCGGGGTAGCTCGGACTTCGCGGATTCCAGCCCCTGGCGCAACCGCATCTCGTAGAGGCGGTACATCGGTTCCTTGAGTCGCGAAGGAATGATGGCCACCGAATCAGACTACTGTGGCCTTCGGAATCCCCCGTGTCATTAGTGGAGGTGAGGGTGGTTCACATCGATGCCGACGAGGCTCAACAGCAACCGGTACGCGCCTATGCAGAGGATTTCCCCGAAGCGGTGGTCGGCGGCGTTGCCAACTTCATCGGAAAGCCGCGGCTACGCGGCTGGATTCACGTCTATTCGGCGATCGTCGCGTTCATCGCGGGTGCGGCGTTGGTGTCGGTGTCGTGGTCGGTGGTGTCGACCCGCGCGGGCCTCGCCACCCTGGTCTACACGCTGACGATCGTCGCGATGTTCGCGGTGAGTGGCGCCTACCACCGAATCAACTGGCGCTCGGACACCGCCCGCAAGTGGATGAAGCGCCTCGATCACTCGATGATCTTCATCTTCATCGCGGGCAGCTACACGCCGTTCGCGGTGCTGGCGCTGCCCGAGTCGGACGGTCTGGTGTTGCTGGGCATCGTCTGGGCCGGCGCGATCGCCGGGGTGCTGCTCAAGATGTTCTGGCCGTCGGCGCCCCGCTGGGTCGGCGTGCCGCTGTATCTGCTGTTGGGCTGGGTGGCGGCATGGTTCGTCGGACCGATCATGCACGGCGCGGGCATCGCGGCGCTGGTGCTGCTGATCGTCGGCGGCGCGCTCTACAGCATCGGCGGCGTGCTCTACGGCCTCAAATGGCCGAACCCGTGGCCCAACACATTCGGCCACCACGAGTTCTTCCACGCGTGCACGGCTGTCGCCGCGATCTGTCACTACATCGCGATGTGGTTCGCCGTCTTCTAGTTGCGATTTCGGCGTGCGCAGTCGTGCTGAGCGTGACCAGCGACGCCGAATTCACAGCTGGGTGATGTTCTCCGGGCCCCAGTAGGCCTTCATCGAGGCGATCTTGCCCTCGTCGTTGAACGTCATCACGCTGATGATCTCGATGCGCATCTTGTTCTCGCCGAGGTCGATCGTGAGCGCCCAGAAG
>CAZOIX010000538.1:1376-3813 GCA_964579685.1 uncultured Mycobacterium sp. | reverse complement strand
TCCGGAGATGATCTGTCGCTGCCTGCAATCGCAGAGTCGTCGCCCGGTGAGATTGTTGTGTCAATGCAGCCGGAAGGTGTCCTCGTAGGAGGAGACCCCGAGGCAGTCGAGTCATACCTTAAACGGATCACTGAGCACGCGGGCTACGCCGTTCAGGTGGTAGGGCTCGACAAGGCGTCGCTCGGGAACGCCACCGGTTTGGCGGCGGGAGCGGCATCAGTTCTTGGTCAGTCAGCGAAGTTTGTGCAATTGCATCCAGACAGCGTCAGTGCCATCCACAACCAGAATTTGGTTCGCGGGACAGGTGAGTTCTACCGCATGATGACCCGGGGTACCGACGGAAAATTCCTCAGCCAGCTGCAATGGAAATCGACCAACGTCAATCCTGCGCGGCTCATGTCTGCGCAGATGCTCGCCGTGCAGATGGCATTGAAGACGGCGATCAGCGAAATCGAGGACGCCGTGCAGCGAGTCGAGAACAAGGTTGAAGAGGTTCTCCGGCTCGCCCAGGCCAGCCGGTCAGGAGACATTCTCGGCGACCGTACGTCCATCGACCGCATGGTCTCCTACCTGGAGAAACATGGATCCTTCTCGGATGCCGATTGGGATTGGATATCGACCATCGGCCCGGGTTTGAACCGCACGGTCGAGCAGCTCCGCCAGCACGCATTGGCGACACTGAAGACCTTCGATCCCGAGCGGCCAATCCAAGATCGCGCTGAGTTCGTCGTCAACGCGATCGAGAATCAGCAGCTCGGCGAGACGTTGAGTCTGCTCGTCGTCGCCGAGGAATCGCTGTTCAAGTGGCAGCGACTGCGGATCGCCCGCGTCGAGTCAACGGAACCGCAGCATCTGCAGAAAGTACTCGACGACGCCAGGGAGCTTCTCGCCCATCAGATGACTGCTGACGGTGAACTGTATCGACGGGCACAGGTCATTCTGGATGCCGTTGCAAGAACCGAAGCCATTGATGGTTTTCGCTTTTGGTCGGTGCAGGGTCTGTCCCGAGATCTCCCGAAACTTCGCGAGGATCTTGATCGGTTCGCACATGCGCGACGAGCTCAAGCGCTCGAGTGGTCCGAGATCAGGGCGCCGACGCCGATGCAGGCAGTGCAGGCGGCAGCAGAGAAGGCGTCCGAAACGGCGACCCAAGCGTTGAATGCGGCGACTGAGGGCTACGCAGCCGTGAGCAACTTTCTCTCCAAGACTTCCCGCGAAGGGTCGAAGCTCTTCAGAAAGACAAAGCCAGACGACGAAGCGAAGTAGCTTCCTGGGAAGCAGCCGGGATTACTTCGCCTTCAGGACACTCGTTTCCAGCTGTATGGCTGTTAATTCGCCCCAGAATATCAACTTGATGGTCTGCACCGATCTGAACCGGTGTACCCCCTGCTGACAGAAGCTTTAGTGCGGGCCGGTGGATATCGATTGGCGGTCTGTGCAAATGCGTTGCCCAGCTTCGCTTCTCGGATAATCCTGCGCCACAAATTAGTTCGCGCCGCATGACTACAGTGAATCCCGCCAATGTGTCGGACTCTTAGACAATAATGCCCATCGTGCGAACGAGACTATCGTGTGATGTACCGACCGCCTGGGTCATACGTGATTTGTATGAGTAATTCGTGATCGCGATGCGCCCCGGTGACCCGAATCTGAAGGTCCGCCTGCATGACAACGCCTGAGTCACCGTTCTTCGCCATTCCGCAACACGAGTGGATCGCCGCCAATCGTTCCGCATTCGCGATCTGGGACGGGTGTCCCGTGACCCCTGGTCACGCGCTCGTAGTGTCTCGGCGTCAGATCAGCGACTGGTGGGAGGCAACACCAGGTGAGCGGTCAGACATTTTCGAACTCGTCGACGTCGTGCGAGACAAGATCAACGAGTTGCACAATCCCGACGGCTTCAACGTGGGCTTCAATGCAGGCGACGCGGCCGGCCAGACGGTCGACCACTTACACGTCCACGTGATTCCTCGGACTCGCGGGGACATCGCGGATCCGAGGGGTGGCGTGCGGAACGTCATCGCCGCGCGCGGCAACTACGCGACCACAAACAATGAGCTGGGTACGCGCGAGCCTGATCTAGACATCGACGTCACGACACCCGTTCTCGTCGACGGGCAAGTTCGAATGCTTCTCCCCGAGCTGGTAAACCACCTCCGGCAAGTGGAATTCGACCGCATCGACATCGTGGTCAGCTTCATCAAGATGTCCGGTGTCAACATGCTGATCAATCCGCTCGAGGACGCACTCGCACGAGGCGCACAGGTGCGAATTCTCACGACGGATTACCTGGGGTTGACCGAACCGGGCGCGCTCGCACGGCTTCACGACCTCATGGAAGACAACCCGAGAACGATGAGCGTGCGCCTCTTTCACGATCCGGAGTTGAGCTTCCACCCAAAGGCGTACCTCTTTTACTCGGCAGAAGGTGGCAATC
>CAZOIX010000538.1:0-1366 GCA_964579685.1 uncultured Mycobacterium sp. | reverse complement strand
TCAGGCGGCGTTCGTCGGCAGCAGCAACCTCAGCGGCTCTGGGCTGAGCGGTGGCATTGAGTGGAACCTCCTCGTCGGGTCCATTGCCGAACTGAAGGAGCGGTTCTTGGTGCTGTGGCTTGACCACCGCAGCCTGCCGCTCACTGACGAACTGATCGCGTCTTATGAGCCTGCGCCCGCTTATATTCCTGAGGTTGTCGAGGTCACCGAATCTCCCGAGCCGCCTCCGGAGCCGCGGCCCATCCAGCAGGAAGCGCTGCGCGCGTTGGCACAAACCCGACTCGATGGCTTTCGTGCGGGACTGGTGACCATGGCGACGGGTCTGGGAAAGACGTGGCTAGCGGCGTTCGACGCTGACCGGGCGCGGGCCCGTCGGGTGCTGTTCGTCGCGCACCGCGAAGAGCTCCTCAAGCAGAGCCGCGACGTCTTCCGTCGCGTCCACCCGCGAGCCACGATGGGGTTGTACTTCGGTGGTGAGAAGCAACCGGATGTTGACTTCGTATTCGCAACAGTGCAGACGCTGGCTGGTCGACTCGACACCTTCGCCTCAGACGCTTTCGACTACGTTGTTATCGACGAATTCCACCACGCCGCAGCGGCGACGTATCGAAAGGTTCTCGACCACTTCTCGCCACGCTTCTTGCTGGGACTCACTGCGACGCCCGAACGTATGGATGGCGCAGACTTGCTATCGCTCTGTGCGGATAACCTCGTGTTCCAGTGTGATCTCGTCGAGGGGATCCGTCGCCAGGAGCTGGTGCCGTTCCGCTATTGGGGTGTCCCCGATCCCGTGGACTTCGAACCAATCCCCTGGCGCAACGGCAGATTTGACCCCGCTGCTTTGGAAGCGGCTATCGAGACGCATGAGCGCGCTCAGGCGTCCTTCGACGAGTGGCATAGCCGCCGCGGCTCGCGAACGCTCGCGTTCTGCGCCTCAAAACACCACTCGGACTTCATGAGCGAGTTCTTCCAGCAGCGCGGCGTGCGATGCGCCTCGGTGCACAGCGGGCAATCGAGCGCGCCGCGACATGAGTCGCTCGACGCGCTGCGCAGTGGTCACCTCGAAGTGATCTTCACCGTGGACATCTTCAACGAGGGCCTCGACGTCCCCGACATTGATACGGTGCTGATGCTTCGACCGACCGAGTCGCCGATCATCTTCCTACAACAGCTGGGTCGCGGCCTGCGCATTCAGGAAGGCAAGGAAGCGCTGACGGTCATTGACTTCATCGGTAACCATCGGTCGTTCCTGCTGAAGCCGCGCACACTGCTGACTTTGGGAAGGGCCGAAGCGCCGACAACCCTACAAGTACTTTCGGCGTTGGAGAGCAGCGACTTCGGTCTGCCTGAGGGCTGCTCGGTCGAC
>CAZOIX010000537.1:831-3814 GCA_964579685.1 uncultured Mycobacterium sp. | reverse complement strand
CGTGGTGGGTATCGCCGTTCTGGGACGCGGCGTCGGCGTTGTCCACGGTCGCCGCCAGATCGTGAATCGCCGGATGCTCGAAAACCATCCGCGCGGTCAGTGGCATTCCGGCGTCACGCGCGCGTGCGGCCAGTTGCACCGCCATGATGCTGTCGCCGCCGAGGCTGAAGAAGTTGTCGTTACGCCCGATCTCGGGCATCTCCAGCGCCTCGGCGAGCATCGCGGCCAGGGCGCGCTCGGTCTCGGTGCGCACGGGCTCGGCGGGACCGACCCGCTCTGCGGGTGCCGAGGCCTGCACGTCGGTATCGATGACGTCGAGGTGGCCGTCCTCGGTCCAACGGCCTCGCCTGCCGGTGGCCCGCAGCCGCGTGCTCTCACCGTCGTCGTCCTGGTCGTACACATCGCCGATCACGCCCACCGCGACGGCGTCTCGCCAATGATCGAGGACGCTGACCCGCGCCGCTGCGCTGAACGCGTGCACCTGTTGACGTTCCCCACGGTCGGCGATCAGCACGTCGCGCAACCTCTGATCGGGATCGTTCGCGAACGCCGACAGCACTGCGCCCAGCCACCGCACGAGCCGTTCGGCCGTCGCCCGCCGGTACAGGTCGGTGCGGTAGATGACGTGACAGCGATAGCCGTCGTCGGTCCCGAAGAAGTTGACCGACAGATCGGCATGCGCGACGTCGAACGGCGGCTCGAGTGCGGTGAACATCGTGTCGCCGTCGGCGCCGGATTCGACGAGACGGTTCTCGGGCAGCGCTTCGCGGACGTGGACGACGACGCTGAAAAGCGGGTTCCGCGAGAGCGATCGCGCGGGTCGCACCGCGTCGACGACGTGGTCGAACGGAAGGTCCTGATTGGCGTACGCCGCCACGGCGGTGTCGCGTGCGCTCCGCAGCACCTCGCGCAGCGACGGGTTGCCGCTGAGGTCATTGCGCAGCACCACGATGTTGATGAAGAAGCCGACCAACTGATCGAGCGCCGTCTCGGTGCGGCCGGCTACCGGCGTACCCAGCGGGATGTCGGTTCCCTCGCCCGCCTTGTGCAGCGCGACCGCGACCGCGGACTGCAACAGCATGAACTCCGTGACACCGAGTTCCTGACTCAACGCGGTGAACGTGGCACGCGTCGTCGCATCGATGGCGAACTCGACGGCGTCACCCTCTCCGGTCAACGTGGCAGGACGGGGGAAGTCGGGCGTCAGACCCGTGTCCTCCGCAAGTCCGGCGAGCTGGTTGCGCCAGTAATCACGTTGTGCGACAACGGGTCCGTCCGCGTCGGCGAGCAGGGTCGCCTGCCACGCCGCATAGTCGGCATACTGCACCTGCATGGGCGCGAACGCCGGCGACTCACCGCGTCGTCGAGCGCGGTAGGCGGTCAACAGATCGTTGAACAACACCTCTGCCGACCAGTGGTCCGCGGCGATGTGATGAACGACCAACGAGACCACATGCGCGTCGGACGTCGACAGCACCGCGGCCCGGATGGGCAGTTTGCGCTCGAGGGAGAACACGTGTCGGCGTTCCTTGTCGAGTTCGGTCTGCAACCACTGCTCGCCATCGCCGTGTGCCCGCCGGATCGCGACGTCCCCCGCCTCGTTGACGATTTGATAGGGCACACCGTCGATCTCACGGTAGGTCGTCCGCAGCACCTCGTGACGTGTCACGACGTCGCGCATCGCCTGCACGAACGCGTCCGTGTCGCACGGCCCGGTGAGCCGGGCGGCGAACGGGATGTTATTGACCGAATTCGGTCCCTCAACGCGGTAGGAGAACCACATGCGAAGCTGCGACGCCGACATCTGCAGCGGGCCGTCGTGAGGTATCGCGACCAGCCGCGGCCACCGGGATTCGGCGGTGGACGCCGCGTCGATGCGCTCGGCCAGCCCCGCCACCGTGCCGAATTCGAAGACCTCACGGACACCGATCTCGACATCGCATTGATCCCGAAGGGCGGCAACCAGTTTGGTGGCAAGCAGAGAATGACCGCCGAGGTCGAAGAAGGAATCGTCGGCGCCGACGCGGTCCCGTCCGAGCAGCTCGGCGAACAGATCGGCGACGCGGCGTTCCGTACCTTCTGCGGGTTCTCGGTACTCGGTCGCGCCACCAGCCCACGCGTCGGCGTGGGGCTCCGGCAATGCCGTCCGGTCGATCTTGCCGTGTGCGGTGATCGGAATCTCGTCGAGCACGACGTAGGCCGCGGGCGTCATGTACTCCGGTAGCGCAGCGGCAACGCGCGTTCGGACACGTGCGACGTCGACGTCATCGACGTCGTCGGCGGGCGTCAGGTAACCCACGAGGCTCTTGCCGATGTTCGGCAGATCGCAGACCAGGACGACGGCCTGGCCCACGCTGGGATCCACGGAGATCGCGGCGGCGACTTCGCCGAGTTCGATGCGGAAGCCGCGGATCTTGACCTGCTCGTCGGCGCGCCCGACGAACTCGATGTCACCGTCGGCGTTGCGCCGGGCGACGTCACCCGAGCGGTACAGCCGGCCGCCCGGGGTGAAGGGGTCGGCGACGAAACGCTCGGCGGTCAGCGTCGGCCTACGGTGGTAGCCCTGCGCGACATGCGTTCCACCGATGTAGATTTCCCCGATGACACCGACCGGCACCGGTTTGAGCACATCGTCGAGCAGGTGGATCTGGGTGTTGATCTTCGGTGTGCCGATGGGCACGATCCTGGTGCCCTGCTTACCTTCGACCTTGAAGCGGCTGGCGTTGATGACCGTCTCGGTCGGTCCGTAGAAGTTGTGCAGCAGCGCATCGAATGTCGCGTGGAACTTGTCGGCGAGTTCGCCGGGAAGCGCCTCTCCGCCGATCGGCACCCGCTGCAGAGTGCGCCATTGGTTGACGCCCGGCAGGGACAGGAAGAGGCCCAGTAGCGAGGGAACGAAGTGCATCGAGGTGATGCCCTCGTCGTGTAGCAGGTCGGTGAGGTAGCCGATGTCACGCAGGCCGTCCGGACGCGGAATAACCAG
>CAZOIX010000537.1:0-821 GCA_964579685.1 uncultured Mycobacterium sp. | reverse complement strand
CACCACATCCCAGCATGCCGAAGATCTCCCCGATGGAGACGTCGAAGCTCGGCGACGCCACCTGCAGCAGTCGTTCGCCGGCATCGATCCCGTAGTCGCGCTTGAACCAGACGAAATACTCGGCGACGGGTCGATGCGCAACGGGTACGCCCTTGGGCAGTCCGGTCGAGCCCGATGTGTAGATCAGGTAGGCGGTGCTGTCCGGGTTCAACGGGCGCACCCGATCGGCATCGGTGGGGTTGTCGGCGCGGAATCCGTCGAGTTCGGTGGCGGCTTCACGCAGCACCAGTTTCGGATCAGAGTCGGACAGGATGAAGCGCAGTCGGTCCTCGGGATAGGTCGGATCGATCGGCAGATAGACCGCACCGGCCTTGATCACACCGAGGGCGGTGATCACCAGCTCAGGTGAGCGGTCGAGCAGCACCGCGACGCGGTCCTCGGCGCCGATGCCCTCGGCGATCAATCGGTGCGCGAACCGATTCGCGGTGTCGTTGATCTCGCGATAGGTGTAATGCCTGCCTTCGTAGACCACCGCCACCGCGTCCGGCTCACGGGCGACCTGAGATTCCACCAGCTCTGCCAATGTCTGCGCCGGTGTAGCGAATTCTTCGCCGGCGGACACCCGGCGCAGCCAGTCGATGTCGCCGGGGCCCATCAGTTCGAGTTCGCTGATCAGCTGGTCGGGGTGGGCTAGGGCGTTGTCCAACAGCACCGCGTAGTGCTCCAACAACTGCCGCGCCAACGTCGCATCGAGTACCTCGACCAGATACTCGGCTTCCACCGCCACGCCGCGCTCGTCGAATTCGACCATGAACCCCAAC
>CAZOIX010000536.1:0-3823 GCA_964579685.1 uncultured Mycobacterium sp. | reverse complement strand
CCACATGCGTAGACGAGCGGACTCTTGGCGGCGTATTTGCTGATCATCGTAGCGACAGTTCTGCCCAAACCCAAGTGCAAACTCGGGAAAACTTGTTTCGCCGTTGGCGATGCAAGGGCCTTCCTCACCGGTAGCGACCCCTTCAGGGTACGTAATGACGGCCCTGCCATGGTGTGGTCGGGCAAATAAGATCAACTCGGTGGTCCATGTTTTGCCAGCGGCAAGGACCTCGACAGCCACAGTAATTCCGGATTTTCCCACCGGCAACGTAGACCACCGAAATCTGACGCCACCAGATGGTTTGCTGTTTTCGAACGCAAATTGTTGACGCCCGCAACGGCGATTCCGCTCCCGACAGATTTGCGGGGAACCCCGCTACGGCGCCTGGCGGGACGGTGCCGTCGCAGTGGCGGTATGCCGCCGTCGGGCGAGGCGCACCAGGGCGAAGGCGCCGACGCCCACCACTATCGATCCCGTGACGGCCACGGCGACCCAGCGCAGCCCCAGCGCGCGGTCGAAGAGCAGCCAGAGGCCGAACATCAGGAACAGCACGCTGGCGAGGCTGTGCAGGAAATGTGCGGGCAGCCGCTTGTGCAGGAGGGCGCCTGCGGCAATGGCGACGCCGTCGGCCAGCACCATGCCCGAGGTGGCGCCGATCCATACGCCCGCCCAGTTGTGGTCGCTGGCGAGCGCCACCGTGGCCAGCATCGTCTTGTCACCCAGTTCGGCGAGGACGAAAGAGGAGACGATCGCGAAGATCACGAAGCGCGGCTCGGCGACCCGGACGTCGTCGTCATCGCCGCCGCGGCCCTCGCGCCATGTCCAGACCGCGAACAACAGGAACGCGATGGCGCCCGCGAAGGCGATCGGGCGTTCGGGAAGCGTCAGGCCCAGAAAATGCCCGATGGCCACCGAGGCGCCGTGGACCAACATCGCGGCGATGGCGACGCCCGACAGCACCACCCACCATCGATGCCGCAGTGCGTAGGTCATGGTGATCAGCTGGGACTTGTCGCCGAGCTCGGCGACGAAGACGACGGCGAGACTGATCAGAATGGCGGTGAGCATCCGGGTACGACCTTTCGACACGTCGCCGGTAGGCCCGATGGTCACGGCCTGGCCGACTGCGGTCGAAGGTCTCGCCCACCACCCCTGAGAATCCAGGGGCGGTTCGTCGGCCGGGCTTGCGCCAGTATGTCGACACGACGATTGGGGGCTACTCCCCTTCGCTGACGAGTTCGACATTAGCGGCGGACATCACGACACGCCAGTCCGCACAACGATTTCGGGGAGCCGAATCGAGTATTCAGGTCGATCAGGCCTGCGACGTTCGAAAACCCCTATGCGGCAAGGAGCATGGCCAGTATCGCGGTGTCGGGGTGGCTGATGGGGTCGACGCCCACGCGGCTGACCATCGATGTCACCGTGCCGTCGGCCTCGGCTTCCACCCACGCGGCACGGTGCTCCAGGCCCAGATGGGGCAGGCCAGGCAGTAGTACGCACCCCGAGGCCGCACCCGAACACTCCGGCAGCGTCGGCATGGTTTCCGACGGAGGATGGAGCATCAGCAGCGCCGGCGGCTGGTGCTGCGCGAAATACCCTGGCGGAATTGCCGATTCACCGACGACCGTGCCCTCGGCGACGACGAGGCCGACGGTGTTCGGCTCGGGCTCATCGGGGAGCTCCTCGCGGGCACCGAAAATCGTTGTGGTGGACAATAATCCAGGCAGAGATGCCACCCGTACGGCCACCATCAGCAGCTGCGCCCACTCCTTCGTCGAATCCGGCCAGCGGCCCGAGATCACAAAGCCTTTGAGCGATCCGCGCGAATGAAACGGGGCGATCTCGATCGCCCGACCGGACCCCATATCCATCTCGCCTCCGCACCATCGTTGTTCGGCATGCTCCGACACGACTGTGGGTCGATCAGATCAGGATGCGCAGGTTTAGACCGGTGCGCAAGCGGACACGCATCACGTTCTCGGGCGGTGGGCCCGGATCGTGCGCACGACGCGGTAGGTGCCGGCAGCCGCAATCCAGCCGAATTCATGGGAATCGACCGCACCGCGAGCCGCCGGATTGTCAGACCTGGCTTCGAATATGGCGCCCGGGCCCGTTCCGTACACCTCGCCGACGCGTTTGACCAACCACCGGGTGGATCGCCGCGGATCGCGGAACAACCGCAGTTGCCCGACCGCGGGGGTGCCACCGCGCAGGCCCACCAGGCCGTCGCCGGGATTCAGGGCCGGGCGCATCGAGTCCTCGACAACTCTGAACAACCGCAATGGCCACCGCGGTCCAGGATGGTTTCGCCGCACCTTCGAAGGGTAGGTTAAGGCCATGCTGCATCGACTCATGAACAACGCCACCCCTGCCCACGCCCACTGCGACCTGTACTGCGGTGTCTACGATCCGGCCCAGGCCAAGATCGAGGCGCTCTCGTGCCTCAAGACGCTGCAGAAGTTCCACGACTCCGACGATGAGCACTTCCGTACCCGCGCGATCATCATCAAGGAGCAGCGCGCCGAGGAGGTGAAGCACCACCTGATGGTGCTGTGGGCGGACTTCTTCACCAAGGACCACTTCGACCAGTTCCCGAATCTGCACCAGCTGTTCTGGGACGGTGTGCACGGCGCGGGCGACGTGAAGAAATCGACGGACGTCGCCGTCGCCGAGAAGCTGCTCAAGACCATCGACGAGATCGCCGACATCTTCTGGCAGACCGAGAAGGCCAAGGGCATGGGGGTCTACCCGCCTGCCTAGCGGTTGGAAAAAAAGACGGGCCTGCTCATCGCGAGCGGGCCCGTTTTGTCTTCGGGGTCGTCGGTCAATACAACACGATCAGGGCCAGCACACCCAACAAGAGCAGGGCGATCACACCGGCACGCATACAGGCGATGAACTGGCCGCGGGTGTAGATGTTCTCCGACGACTGCCATTCAGACGGCGGTACGGCGGAGGACCCAGGTCCCATGGGATGCGACGCCATTAACAGCTCCTGACCTGCACGATCGGTATCTCCCCCCGGTGAGATCGGTCACAACGCCCCGTTGTGACGCCGATCATAACCCTTTGTGTCAAGGGGATGAAATCGGAACAGAACCGTGTTTGAACGTGTGGCGGATGGGTATAGGCCCATCGGACAGTCGCCCGAATAATGATGCTTAGCCCCGCGAGGTATTTCGCTCGGGCGCAGTCTGACTGTTGATCGTCGCGCCATTCCGGTCTCAGGTTATCCACAGTGATCTTGATCTACTGCACAGATTCAGCGGCTCAGACTCGGTTCGCCCCGCTGGGGGCCTGTGGATGAACCTGTGGAAACTGTGGATAGCCCGGGATTGCTGGTCCCGGCGGCCCGGTCGCGGTGTGTCAGCATGAACGCATGGCGTCCGACGCGGTCCCGCAGGCCGATATCTCCTCTGTTCCGCCCACCTTCGACGAAACGGTCATCCTGCTCGACGTCCGCGAGGACGACGAATGGCAGCGCGGCCATGCGCCGGGGGCCCTCCATATCCCGATGGGACAGATTCCGGCGCGCATCGCGGAGATCGACTCCGCAGCCACGCTGTACGTCGTCTGTCAGGCCGGCGGCCGGTCGCAGCGGGTCGCGCAGTATCTGGCGCAGAACGGCTACGCACCGATCAATCTGAGCGGCGGAATGCTCGCGTGGGCGGGGGCAGGCCGTCCGGTGATCACCGACGGCGGTGGAGCGGGCGTCATCTGAGCAGCCTCCTGCCAACCCTGGCTAGGCTGGTCGGATGATTCAGGTGTGTTCCACGTGCGGGACGCGGTGGAACGTCCGCGACCGCAGGAGGGACTGGTG
>CAZOIX010000535.1:0-3825 GCA_964579685.1 uncultured Mycobacterium sp. | reverse complement strand
GCCGACCGCGCGAACTCGTGCTGGACGCGTACCTGGTGCGCGCTATGGGAATCGCCGGCTGGGCGCCGGCGCTGACCGAATGCGCCCGCTGCGCGGCACCGGGTCCGCACCGGGCGTTCCACGTCGCGGCCGGGGGCAGTGTGTGCATACATTGCCGGCCGTCGGGCTCGGTGACACCGCCGCAGGCGGTTCTGGATCTTTTGAGCGCGTTGTACGACGGCGACTGGGAGTACGCGCAGACGTCGACGTCGTCGTACCGCAGCCAGGCCAGCGGTCTGGTCGCCGCGCATCTGCAGTGGCACCTGGAACGCCAGTTGCGGACGTTGCCGCTGGTCGAGCGGATGTACCGGGTCGATCAGACAGTCGCCGACCTACGGGTGTCGCTGGTCGGGCAGGATATGGCGCATGGCTACGAAGAGGGGCAAGGGGAAGTACCCACAGCTGCCCCCGGCGCCTGAGGACTATCCGACTTTTCCCGACAAGTCGACGTGGCCGGTGGTGTTCCCCGAGCTGACGCCCCGCAGCAACGGCAGGTTCGCCCGACCGCCGCAACACACGTCGAAGGCCGCCGCGCCCCAGATCCCCGCAGGCCAGGTGCCCAGTCACGTCGCGGTGGTGATGGACGGCAACGGGCGCTGGGCCACCCAGCGCGGGCTGCACCGCACCGAGGGGCACAAGATGGGCGAGGCAGTGCTCATCGACATCACCTGTGGCGCAATCGAAATCGGTATCAAGCACTTGACGGTGTATGCCTTCTCTACCGAGAACTGGAAGCGCAGCACCGACGAGGTGCGCTTCCTGATGGGATTCAACCGTGAGGTCGTCCGCCGTCGGCGGGAGAACCTCAACGACATGGGCGTGCGGATGCGCTGGGTCGGTTCGCGTCCGCGCATGTGGCGCAGTGTCATCAAGGAGTTCGATATCGCCGAGCAGATGACGGTCGGCAACGACGTCATCACCATCAACTACTGCGTGAACTACGGGGGCCGCACCGAGATCGTCGAAGCGGCGCGCGAACTTGCGCAGCAGGCGGTGGACGGAAAGATCAGCCCGAGCCGGATCAGCGAGGCGACGTTCGCCAAACACCTTCACCGCTCGGACATTCCCGACGTCGACCTGTTCATCCGGACATCGGGGGAGCAGCGCGCGAGCAACTTTCTGCTGTGGCAGGCCGCGTACGCGGAGTATGTCTTTCAGGACAAGTTGTGGCCCGACTACGACCGGCGCGACCTGTGGGCGGCGTGCGAGGAGTACGTCAATCGCAACCGCAGATTCGGTAGGGCCTAGATGACGCTTCCGGATCGACTGGCCGCCGTCCTCGGCGAGGTGCTGCCGCTGACCCGAGAAGATGACGGTGCGCTCACGGTGCATTACGACGGCACGATCGCGTCGCTGCGGGTCGTCGACATCGCTGAGGATCTGGAGTTGGTCTCGCTCACCCAGATCCTGGCATGGGACCTGCCGTTGGATGCCCAACTGCGGGCGGCGGTGGCCGACCATGCGCACAAGACGCTTCTCGGCACGGTGTCACTGGCAGCCAAGAGCGGCCACAAGGAGGTCGCGGCCGGGGCCAAACGTAACTCCAAGAAGGCCGCGGATGTGTTGCTGCGCTACAACTTTCCAGCGGCTGGATTGACCGACGAGGCGTTGCGCACCCTCATCCTGATGGTGCTCGCCAACGGTTCGGACGTGCGCAGCGCCCTGATCTGAGGGGGCGCATGACATCACGGGACGCGGTCGGCCTGCGCAAGACCCTCGGATTGCGATCGGCGGTGCTGTTCGGGCTGGCCTACATGACGCCGATCATCGTGCTGGGCATCTTCGGGGTGATCGCGGAGCGGTCCAGGGGCGGTAGTGCGGGCTCGTATCTTCTCGCCACGGTGGCGATGCTGTTCACGGCGATGAGCTACGGGCTGATGGCACGCCATTTCCCGGTCGCCGGATCGGCCTACACCTATGTCCGCAAGGGTCTCGATGCACGCCTGGGATTCCTTGTGGGATGGGCGATCCTGCTCGACTACCTGTTCCTGCCACTGGTGATCTGGCTGATCGGTGGCTCGTATCTCGGCGAACAGTTCCCGCAGGTGCCGTTCTGGATGTGGATCGTCGGCTTCGTGGTGATCACCACCACGCTCAACCTCGTCGGCCTGCAGGTCGCCGATCGCGCCAACTTCGTGTTGATGTCGTTCCAGTTTCTGATCCTGCTGTTGTTCGTGTCGCGGAGCGTTGCGAACCTGTTCAATACGTCGCAACCCCTGCTGTCGCTCACCCCGTTCACCGGCGACGGCGACTTCTCGGCCATCGCCTCGGGCGCCGCGGTGGCCGCATACTCCTTCCTGGGGTTCGATGCGGTCAGCACCCTCACCGAGGAGACGCGCAGCCCGGAGCGAACCATCCCGCGAGCGATCGTGCTGATCGCGCTGATCGGAGGCGCGATATTCATCGTCGTGTCCTACACCGTGTCGTTGGTGAGCCCGGGATCTCAGTTCGCCGACGTCGATTCCGTGGCCGAGGACATTGCAAAGACCGTGGGCGGCAACCTGTTCGGTGCGGTGTTCCTTGCCGCACTGGTCATCGGGCAGTTCACGTCCGGATTGGCTGCTCAGGCGGCGGTGTCGCGGTTGCTTTACGCCATGGGCCGAGACGGTGTCCTGCCGAAGCGGACATTCGGGTTCCTGTCGGAGAGGTTTCACACCCCGAGTTTCAACATCGTCTTGGCCGGGGTGATCGGGCTGGCCGCCGTGCTGATGAACGTGGCGACGTCGACGTCATTCATCAACTTCGGCGCCTTCACCGCATTCACACTGGTGAACTGCGCGGTGATCGCCTACTGGATCCGCCATCGCGGGCAGCGCATGAGCCGGCTGCGGTACCTGCTGTTGCCGGCTGTCGGGGCCGCGGTGGATCTGTACCTGCTGACTCAGCTCGACGTCGATGCGCTCATCGTCGGCTCGTGCTGGGCGGCCATCGGGATCACATACCTGCTGGTGCTCACCCGCGGCTTCTCCCGCGAACCCCCGGAGATATCCGGAGTCGGGTGAGTGCTGACGAGTCGGTCAGGGTGTGCACGACCCGCAGAGGCCGAAGATCTCGATGGTGTGGCTGACGTCGGAGAACCCGTGCTCGCGAGCGACTTCGGTGGTCCACGTCTCGACCTGACCGCCAGACACCTCGACGGTCGCCCCGCACGCCCGGCACACCAGATGATGATGGTGGTGATCGGAGCAGCGTCGGTACACGGCCTCGCCGGTATCCGTGCGCAGCGTGTCGACGACGCCGGCCGCCGCCATCTGCTGCAGCGTGCGATACACGGTGGTGAGCCCGATACCTTCACCGCGCCTGCGCAATTCGTCATGCAACTCTTGGGCCGACCGAAAGTCGTCGAGCTTGTCCAGCAGCGCCGAGATCGCGGCGCGCTGCCGCGTGGCGCGAACACCCACAGCGGACGCAGCAGGTCCCGTCATCCGTGGCCTTCTGCCGCGTGGGTCACCGCTGCGACGACGATGTCGGCGAGATGGTGATCGACCAATCGATACATCACTTCGCGGCCGGCACGTTCGCCCGCCACGACCCCGGCGGACTTCAGGATCCGCAGGTGCTGGCTGACCAACGGTTGGGGTACCGCGAGCGCGTCGACGAGTTCGTGGACGCAGCGCGCCGACTCGCGCAGCTGCAGCACGATGGCGATCCGCACAGGTGCGGCCAGCGCACGCAGCAGGTCGCCCGAGGTGTCGAGCACGTCGCGGGGCGGCAGCTCGGGAAACGGTTCGCCGCTGTGGTCGTGTCCGTCCTCGACGGAGAAAGTGGAAACGGTTTCCATTATGG
>CAZOIX010000534.1:0-3831 GCA_964579685.1 uncultured Mycobacterium sp. | reverse complement strand
CCTGACGATAGTCCCTACCGCGACCTCGATGAAGCTCGTCGCCTGATCACCGCGCTGGCCGGCCTGGTGACAGCATCGGCGGAGTACCTGGGGCCACACGCCGGGCCGGTTCGAGATGGGCTCAAAACGCTGCAGGTGGCGTTTCGCGAGTCCAGTGCTGCCCCCGACGAACCCGGGCACGGTCCGGGAGAGAAGTACACCGGACCGGTCTGGTAGCGCCGATTTCCCGTGCTGAGGGAATATCCTCGCGCCCTATGACTCGAACGTCGTCCGCGAGAGCACGCTCGACCGCACGTTTTCAGTGGGTGCCCGCGGCATCCGGGTGGGTCGTGGGCATTATCGCGACGCTGTCCCTGCTGGCCAGCATCTCACCGCTAATCCGGTCGGTCATCAGGGTGCCACGCGAGTTCGTCGACAACTACATCTTCAACTTCCCGGACACCAGCTTCGCGTGGGCGTTCGTGCTCGCGCTGCTGGCCGCGGCGTTGGCCGCCCGCAAGAGCATCGCGTGGTGGATCCTCGTCGGGTACATGGTCGCAGCGATCGGCTGGAACGTCGGCGACCTGCTCTCCGGCGATGAATCTTGGCTGGAGGAAAGCGGCGAGATCATCGGCCTCGGTTTCCACGTCGCTGCCATCGCCTTCCTGGTGCTGGCACGCAAGGAGTTCTGGGCCAAGGTGCGCCGCGGCGCACTGATCAAAGCGGCGGCGACGCTTGTCGCGGCTCTGGTCGTCGGCACGCTGATCGGCTGGGGCCTGATCGAGCTGTTCCCCGGAACCCTGGCCCCCGAGGACCGCTTCTTCTACGCACTGAATCGGGTGGGCGCCTTCGCGGGCGCCAGCGCCGACGCCTTCGAGGGGCACCCGCACGTTTTGATCAACGCACTGCTCGGACTCTTCGGGGCGCTGGCGCTGATGGTCGCGGCGATCGTGTTGTTCCAGTCCCAGCGTGCGGAGAACGCACTCACCGGCGAAGACGAGTCGGCGATCCGGGGCCTGCTCGAGTTGTACGGCAAGAACGACTCATTGGGCTACTTCGCGACGCGTCGCGACAAGTCGGTGGTGTTCGCGCCCAACGGCCGCGCCGCCATCACCTACCGCGTCGAGGTCGGTGTGTGCCTCGCCAGCGGCGACCCCATCGGCGACCCCAAAGCCTGGCCGCACGCGATCGAAGCCTGGCTGTCGCTGTGTCAGGACTACGGTTGGGCGCCCGGGGTGATGGGCGCGAGTTCGGCTGGCGCGGAAGCTTTCCGCGCGTCCGGCCTGAACGCCCTACAACTCGGCGACGAGGCCATCCTCTATCCGGACAGCTTCCGGTTGTCGGGACCGGATATGCGCGCAGTGCGGCAGGCGGTGACGCGGGCGCGGCGCGCGGGAGCCTCGGTGCGGATCCGCAGGCACCGCGACCTAGACGCCGACGAGATGACGCGCGTGATCGAGCGAGCAGATTCGTGGCGCGACACCGACGACGAGCGCGGGTTCTCCATGGCACTGGGGCGTCTGGGCGACCCGGCCGACGGTGACTGCCTGCTGGTCGAGGCTCTTCAGCCGGGTGCCGGCGGCGAACAGGTCGTCGCCATGCTCTCGCTGGTGCCGTGGGGCACCAGCGGAGTGTCGTTGGATCTCATGCGCCGGTCGCCACAGTCCCCCAACGGCACCATCGAGCTCATGGTCAGCGAGCTGTGCATGCAGGCCGAAGGCATTGGGGTGAACCGAGTTTCGCTGAACTTCGCGATGTTCCGCTCGGCATTCGAACAGGGCGCCCAGCTCGGGGCCGGCCCCATCGCGCGGCTGTGGCGCGGCCTGCTGGTGTTCTTCTCGCGCTGGTGGCAGCTGGAGACGCTGTACCGCTCGAACATGAAATATCAGCCCGAATGGGCGCCGCGCTTTGCGTGCTACGAGGACGCGCGGCTGGTACCCCGCGTAGGCGTGGCGTCGGTGATCGCCGAAGGCTTCCTGGTGTTGCCCTTCTCCCGCCGACACGAGCAGCCCCACACCGGCCACCACACCGCGGTGCCGCAGAGCATCGTCGACCGCGGTCTGCTGCATCACGACGGCACGGCACCCGACGTCGACCAGCTTCAGACCGACCTGGAGGACGAGGAACAGTCTCGGCTGCCCGAACAGGTTCGGGTCAGAATGGCGAAGCTCAAAACGCTGCAGGACAGCGGAATCGACGCCTACCCCGTCGGCCAGGAACCCAGCCACACCATCCTCGCGGCGCTCGAATCCGAGGGCGCAGGCACGGTCAGCGTGGCCGGGCGGGTACTGCGCATCCGCGACTACGGCGGCGTGCTGTTCGCGCAGCTGCGCGACTGGTCCGGTGAAGTTCAACTGCTGCTTGACAATTCGCAGCTGGAACAGGGTACGACGGTAGATTTCACGCACGCGATCGACCTCGGCGATCTGATCCAGGTGTCGGGCACGATGGGCTTCAGCAAGAAGGGCACCCGTTCGCTGATCGTGCTCAGCTGGCGCATGATCGGCAAGTGCCTGCGCCCGCTGCCCGACAAGTGGAAAGGGCTGACCGATCAGGAGGCACGGGTACGCGCCCGATACGTCGACCTGGCGATCAACTCCGAGGCCCGCGATCTGATCAGGGCGCGCAGCGGTGTGCTGCACGCGATCCGTGAAACCCTGGTCGGTAAAGGGTTTTTGGAGGTCGAGACGCCGATTCTGCAGCAGATTCACGGCGGCGCCAACGCCCGGCCGTTCCTGACCCACATCAACGCCTACGACCTCGCCCTGTATCTGCGGATCGCGCCCGAGCTCTACCTCAAGCGTCTGTGCGTGGGCGGTGTCGAGCGCGTCTTCGAGCTGGGCCGCGCGTTTCGCAACGAAGGGGTCGACTTCAGCCACAACCCCGAATTCACCCTGCTCGAGGCCTATCAGGCCCATGCGGACTACAACGTGTGGATCGACGGGTGCCGGGAGCTGATCCAGAACGCCGCGCAGGCCGCCAACGGCGCGCACGTGTTCATGCGTCCGCGTGACGATGGGACGCTGGAACCCGTCGATATTTCGGGCACCTGGACGGTCAAGACGGTGCACGAGGCGGTGTCGGAGGCGCTGGGAGAGCAGATCGGGCCCGATACGGATCTGCCGACGCTGCGCAGGCTGTGCGACGGCGCGAAGATCCCCTATCTGACCCAGTGGGACGCCGGTGCCGTGGTGCTCGAACTCTACGAGCACCTTGTCGAGGACCGCACCGAAGCGCCCACGTTCTACAAGGACTTCCCCACCTCGGTGTCACCGCTGACCAGACCCCACCGCAGCATCCCCGGTGTCGCCGAGCGCTGGGACCTGGTGGCGTGGGGCGTCGAATTGGGCACGGCCTACAGCGAGTTGACCGACCCCGTCGAGCAGCGGCGGCGGCTGCAAGAACAGTCGCTGCTGGCCGCCGGAGGCGACCCCGAGGCGATGGAGCTCGACGAGGACTTCCTGCAGGCGATGGAATACGCGATGCCGCCGACGGGCGGTCTGGGCATGGGTGTCGACCGTGTCGTCATGCTGATCACCGGCCGCAGCATCCGCGAGACGCTGCCCTTCCCGCTGGCCAAACCTCGCTAGCGACTAACGCCCGCCTAACGGCGGGATTGATGAACTGTTCTCGGGTCGGAAATCGCGCAACCGCGCGACCAACTGATGGGAGAACAACATGACACTTCGTGTCGCCGTAGGCAGTTTCGCCGTCGTCTCGGCACTGGCGTGTGCGCCGCTGCTCCTCGGCACGGCTACCGCGACCGCAGATCCCGGAATCGGCTGGGGTGCACCGGGACCGGGCATCCTCCCCGGACCGGGACTCGGCGGCCTGGGCGGACCGGCATCCGGA
>CAZOIX010000533.1:0-3848 GCA_964579685.1 uncultured Mycobacterium sp. | reverse complement strand
CATTGCGGCTCTGCGCGATGCCCTTGCCGAGCGCTTCGTCGAGCTTGGTGAACTCGGGCGGGGAGTCGTCCTGGCCGGTGCCCAGGGCCACCTGCGTGGCGGCCTGGTAATTGCCAACGGCGATGTAGGCGTTGATCCGGTCGTCGGACGCGCGCCACCGCCTGAGCAGCTGTTCGGCGTCGGCCAAGTCGGACTTGGCGATCACGTTGTCGCGGGCGAGATAGTCCGCCAGTTGCTGCTGCATCACGTCGATGCGCTGGTAGTAGGACTGCTTGCGCACATCCTCGTCGCCGCGTCGAATCAGCGACAGGGTCTCGTCGGCACGGGCCTGCTGAGCGGTGATCGCGAGATTGGTGACGGTCTTGAGTGATTCGGCCGCAGTGTCTTTGGCGCTGCGGCTGTCGGCGGTCGAGATCACCAGCGCGGTTCCGACCCATACCAGCATGACCAGCACCGCCAGCCCGCCCGCGATGAAACCGATGTTGATCCGCCGCCTGGTGCGGCGGGCCAGCCACCGATTGGCGAAGACTCCGAACAGCAGCGTCGCGAGCACGACGAGGATCACCGGACCCGGTATCCGGGTCGAGGCCGTGGTGTCGGCGTCCACCCGGGCCGAGGTCTCCTCGTAGAGCCGCTGGGCATCGGGCAGGATCTCGGTCTGCATCAACGCCGACGCCTCGGACAGGTAGGACGAGCCGACGGGGTTGCCGGCGCGGTTGTTGGTGCGTGCCGTCTCGACGAGGCCGGTGTACACCGAGAGTTCGGCGTTGACCCGGCCGAGCAGCTGCACCATCGGCTCGTCGGTGAGCCCGCTCGACGCCCGGGTGACCGCCACGGAGGCATCGGTGATCGCCTGTTCGTAACGCTGCCGGACATCGCGCGGTTCGGTGCCGGCGATGAACGCCGTGGCCGCTGCGGCATCGGCGACCGACAGCGTGGTGTAGAGCTGTCCGGCGGCGAACGCCAGCGGCTCGGTGTGGTTGAGAACGGTGGTCAGCGCCTCTTGGCGGTCGTTGATGGTCGTCGAGGTGGCAAATGCGCTTCCGATGACCAGAGCCGACAGGACGATGCCGATGCTCAGAATCCGGCCGGGCGTGGTCCAGAGGAACCACCAGCGTGGGTGCGCTGGTGTTGTGGGCGATCGCGACGCGAGCGGCTCGGTCGACGGGTGCGCCAACTCCACAGTCACGTGTGCGCGGACTCCATCTTTCGTATCCGATTGGTGCTCTCCGGCTACCGTCTCTGACCGCTACCACTCTATAAAAGATTTCTAAGAGCATCATCGAAGACGCGCGTCCGTATTCTTGACGCGTGCGCGGGGATGGCGACGGCTGGGTGGTGTCCGATACCGGCGCGTGGTTCTGGGGTAAACACGGCGCGGCTGGCCTGCTGCTGCGGGCGCCGCACCACGGCGGCTCGGCGGCGGTGCTGCTGCAACACCGCGCGGCGTGGAGCCATCAGGGCGGGACGTGGGGCTTACCCGGCGGCGCCAGGGACAGCCACGAAACCGTCGAACAGGCCGCGATCAGAGAGGCGCACGAGGAAGCCGGGCTGTCCTCTGACCAGCTGACGGTGCGTACCACGGTGATCACCAAAGAGGTGTACGGCCGCGACGACGCCTACTGGAGCTACACCACCGTCATCGCCGACGCTCCCGAACAGCTGGAGACCACGCCCAATCGGGAGAGTGCCGAACTGCGTTGGGTCGCCGAGGACGACGTCGCAGATCTGCCGCTGCACCCCGGCTTCGCCGCCAGCTGGGCGCGGCTGCGCACCGAATCCGCGTCGATTCCGCTGCTGGTCAACAAGCGGCTCTGAGCTCGTCTGAGAAGAGTTGCGCCGCGCGAGTCGGATCGTCGGCGGCGGTGATCGCGCGCACGACGACGACGCGGCGCGCCCCGGCGGCGATCACCTCCGACAGCCGCGAGGCGTCGATCCCGCCGATCGCGAACCAGGGCTTCTGCGTCTCCAATCGTGCCGCCGCGCGCACCAAATCGAGTCCCGGTGCTTCGCGGCCGGGCTTCGTCGGTGTCGGCCAGCACGGGCCCACGCAGAAGTAGTCGACATCCTCCGATGCCGCCGCGGCGACCTGTGCGCCGTTGTGGGTGGACCGGCCGATCAGTGCGCCGGTGCCGACGATGCGGCGCGCGATGGTGAGTGGCAGGTCGTCCTGACCGAGGTGCAGCACGTCGGCCCCTGCCGCCAGTGCGATGTCCGCCCTGTCGTTGACCGCAACCAAAGCACCGTGGCGCTGGGCGGCGTCGGCGAGGACGGTCAGGGCGTCGAGTTCCTCGCGCGCCTCGAGTGGCCCATATCGCTGCTCCCCTGGTGAGCCCTTGTCCCGCAGCTGGATGATGTCGACCCCGCCCGCGAGCGCCGCGTCCGCGAACTGCGCCAAGTCGCCGCGCTCGCGCCGCGCATCGGTGCACAGGTAGAGCGATGCGGTAGCGAGGCGGTCGCGGAGTTGTTGCACACCGCGACGGTAGCGACTGGTGGCCGATCCCGTCCTAGTACGCTGGGAAGTCGACACGGGAGTCCCGGGATCGGGGACTGAGAGTGGGCGCGCCCTGCCCTTACCGTCGCACCTGATCCGGGTCATGCCGGCGAAGGGAGGGAAATGGCCAAGGGAACGGTCGCCGTCGTCGGCGGCGGCATCATCGGGTTGTCGGTGGCACGTCGCGCGGCGCTCGACGGCTGGACCGTGCGGGTCCACCGCGGCGACGAATACGGTGCGTCGTGGGTGGCGGGTGGCATGCTCGCCCCGCACAGCGAGGGCTGGCCAGGTGAGGAACGTCTGCTGCGACTGGGCCTGGCGTCACTTGCGCTATGGCACAGCGGGTTCCTTCAGGGCCTACCCGAGGGCGTCGTCACCGCGCACGAATCTCTCGTGGTCGCCGTCGACAGGGCCGACGCGACCGACCTCAAGACCGTAGGCGAGTGGTTGGCGGCTCAGGGACACCCGGTGACGCTCACCACCGCAGCGCGGGAGATCGAGCCGCTGCTCGCACAGGGCATTCGACACGGCTTCCGCGCCGAAACCGAACTGGCAGTGGACAATCGGATGGTTGTCGATGCCCTTGTCGCGCACTGCGAACGCCTCGGGGTGCAATGGGCTCCACCAGTATCAGAGTTGACGCACATGCGGGCGGACAGCGTCGTGATCGCGAACGGTATCGACGCGCCGTCGCTGTGGCCCGGACTGGCGATCCGTCCGGTCAAGGGTGAGGTGCTGCGGCTGCGCTGGCGGCGCGGATGTATGCCGGTGCCGCAGCGGGTGATCCGAGCCCGTGTGCACGGCCGACAGGTCTATCTCGTGCCGCGCCATGACGGCGTGGTCGTCGGTGCCACCCAGTACGAGCATGGCCGGGACACGGCGCCCGCGGTCACCGGTGTGCGCGAACTGCTGGATGATGCCTGCACGGTGATGCCTGCGCTCGGCGAGTACGAATTCGCCGAATGCGCCGCCGGTCTGCGCCCCATGACGCCGGATGGGCTGCCGATCGTCGGCCGGCTGGACGAGCGCACACTGGTCGCGGGGGGACACGGTCGCAACGGATTCCTGCTGGCGCCGTGGACAGCCGAGGCGATCCTGGGCGAGCTGAACGGCGTTCCGCTGGCCGAAGCCGATTTGGTGGGAGCACGATGAAGATCACGGTCAACGACGAAGCGGTGGAGGTCGACGATGAGACGACCGTCGCCGCCTTGCTGGACCGGCTCGGATTTCCGGAGAAGGGCATCGCGGTGGCCGTGGACTTGTCGGTGATTCCCCGGTCCGAATGGCAGACGGCGCTTTCCAGCGGCGCCAGGGTCGAGGTGGTGACGGCGGTGCAGGGTGGTTGACACGAAGC
>CAZOIX010000532.1:0-3848 GCA_964579685.1 uncultured Mycobacterium sp. | reverse complement strand
GCTGCGCGACGTCGTCGGCTTCGAGCTGCCGCCGCCCACCGCCGAGGGCGCGAACACGTTCGCCGCCGGGATCTGCTTCCTGCCGCAGGACCCCGCTGCCCGCAACGCCGCCCGTGAAGACGTCGAAGCCCTCGCCGCCGACGAAGGGCTCACCGTGCTCGGCTGGCGTGAGGTCCCGACCGACCCGGACGGCGCCGAGGTCGGTGTGACGGCGCTCGGCTGCATGCCGCACATGGAGCAGCTGTTCGTCGCTTCGCCACACCAGCTCGGCGGTATCGATCTCGACCGTCGGGTCTATCCGCTGCGCAAGCGCGCCGAGCGTAACGGCGTGTACTTCCCGTCGCTGTCCAGCCGCACCATCGTCTACAAGGGCATGCTCACCACGATGCAACTGCCCCAGTACTTTCCGGATCTGCGCGACGAGCGATGCCAGAGTGCGATCGCGATCGTGCACAGCCGCTTCTCGACCAACACGTTTCCGTCGTGGCCGCTGGCGCATCCCTTCCGGTTCGTCGCGCACAACGGGGAGATCAACACCGTGCGCGGCAACCGCAACCGGATGCACGCGCGCGAGGCCATGCTCGCCAGTGCCAAGATCGGCGGCGACCTGTCGCGGCTCTCGCCGATCTGCACGCCCGAGGCCTCCGATTCGGCGTCGTTCGACGAAGTGCTCGAGCTGCTGCACCTGGGCGGGCGCGCCCTGCCGCACGCCGTGCTGATGATGATCCCCGAGGCGTGGGAGAACAACGCCACGATGGACCCTGACGAACGTGCGTTCTGGCAGTTCCACGCCTCGCTGATGGAGCCGTGGGACGGTCCGGCATGCGTGACCTTCACCGACGGCACGCTCGTCGGAGCAGTGTTGGACCGCAACGGATTACGGCCCGGTCGGTGGTGGCGCACCCTCGATGACCGCATCATTCTCGCCAGCGAGAGCGGGGTGCTCGATGTGCCGTCCGCGCAGATCGTCGCCAAAGGCCGGCTGCAGCCGGGGAAGATGTTCCTCATCGACACCGCGGCGGGCCGCATCGTTTCCGACGACGAGGTCAAGGAGTCCCTCGCCGTACAGGAGCCGTACGGTGAGTGGCTGCACTCGGGGCTGCTCGACATCACGACACTGCCCGACCGCGCCAGGGTGCAGCCGAACCACGAGTCCGTCGTGCGGCGCCAGATCGCCTTCGGCTACACCGAAGAAGACCTCCGCATCCTGCTCACCCCCATGGCCGCCTCGGGTGCCGAACCCCTGGGTTCCATGGGGACCGACACTCCGACCGCCGTGCTGTCGCAACGTTCCCGGCTGCTCTACGACTATTTCGTCGAACTCTTCGCCCAGGTGACCAATCCGCCACTGGATGCGATCCGTGAGGAGGTCGTCACCTCGATGGCCCGCATCATGGGGCCGGAGCAGAACCTCCTGGAGCCGACCGCGGCGTCTTGCCGTCAGATCGTCTTGCGCTGGCCGGTTCTCGATAACGACGAACTCAACAAGATCGTCCACATCAACGACGACGGCGAGCACGGTGGCCTGAGGACCACTGTCCTGAAAGCCCTGTATGACGTCGAACGGGGAGGTGAGGGCCTTGCCGAGGCGTTGGAGGACCTTCGTCTGCGGGCGTGTGAGGCCATCGCCAAAGGCGCACGCACCCTGGTCATCTCCGACCGCGACTCAGATCACACCAAAGCGCCGATCCCGTCGCTGCTGGCGGTCTCGGCCGTGCACCACCACCTCGTCCGCACCAAGGAACGCACCACGGTCGCACTGGTGGTCGAGAGCGGCGACGCAAGGGAGGTGCACCATATCGCGATGCTCATCGGCTTCGGCGCGGCCGCGGTCAACCCCTACCTGGCATTCGAGTCGATCGAGGACCTCGTCCGGGAAGGCGAGCTCACCGGCATCGAATCCGCTGCGGCGGTGCGCAACTACCTCAAGGCGCTCGGCAAGGGGGTGACGAAGGTGATGAGCAAGATGGGCATCTCCACCGTCGCCTCCTACACCGCCGCACAGGCTTTCGAGGCGGTCGGCATCGACAAGCACGTCATCGACGAGTACTTCACGGGTACGCCGAGTCAGCTCGGCGGCGTCGCGCTGGACGTACTCGCGGAGGAAGTCAAGGTCAGGCATCGGCGGGCGTATCCGGAAAACCCGACCGAACGCGTGCACCGGCGTCTCGAGGTCGGCGGCGAGTATGCGTTCCGTCGTGAGGGTGAACTGCATCTGTTCACCCCCGAAGTGGTCTTCCTGCTTCAGCATTCGACCCGCACCGGCCGCCACGACATCTTCAAGGAGTACTCCGAAGAGGTGAACCGGCTGTCCAGGGAAGGCGGAACACTGCGTGGCCTGTTCGGCTTCAACAAGTCGAGGCCGCCTGTCCCGTTGGAGGAAGTGGAGCCCGTCGAGTCGATCGTCACGCGGTTCAACACCGGCGCGATGAGCTATGGCTCCATCTCTGCCGAAGCGCACGAGACCATGGCCATCGCGATGAACAACCTGGGTGGCAGGTCGAACTCGGGTGAGGGTGGCGAGGACACCGATCGTCTCTACGATCCGCGCCGCCGCAGTGCCGTCAAGCAGGTCGCATCCGGTCGCTTCGGGGTCACCAGCGACTATCTGCTGAATGCCACCGATATTCAGATCAAGATGGCTCAAGGCGCCAAACCCGGTGAGGGCGGCCAGCTTCCGGGCTACAAGGTGTATCCGAACATCGCCAGGACCAGGCACTCGACACCGGGCGTCGGCCTCATCTCGCCGCCTCCGCACCACGACATCTATTCGATCGAGGATCTGGCTCAACTGATCCACGATCTGAAGAACGCCAATGCCGACGCCCGCATCCACGTCAAGCTCGTCAGCAGCGTCGGCGTGGGCACCGTCGCGGCAGGGGTGTCCAAGGCGCACGCCGACGTGGTGTTGATCTCCGGGTACGACGGTGGCACCGGCGCCGCGCCTCTCACCAGCCTCAAACATGCCGGCGTTCCATGGGAGATCGGGTTGGCCGACACCCAGCAGACGCTGATGCTCAACGGGCTGCGCGATCGCATCACGGTGCAGTGCGACGGAGGTATGCGTACCGCTCGCGATGTCATCGTCGCCGCGCTGCTGGGCGCCGAGGAATTCGGCTTCGCCACGGCACCGTTGGTGGTGTCGGGCTGCATCATGATGCGGGTGTGTCACCTCGACACGTGTCCCGTCGGGGTCGCGACCCAGAACCCGGAACTGCGGGCACGATTCAACGGCAAGCCGGAGTTCGTCGAGAACTACTTCCGGTTCATCGCCGAGGACATCCGCCATTACCTCGCCGAACTCGGGTTCCGCAGCATCGACGAAGCCGTGGGCCAGGCGGACATGCTCGACACCGATGAGGGCATCGCGCACTGGAAGAGCAGAGGTCTGGACCTGTCACCCGTGTTCGCGGTCTCCGGTGGTGGCGAGCGCCGGCGCACCAGGGGACAGGAGCACGGCCTCGAGGAGGCCCTGGACCGTACCCTCATCCAGCTCGCCGAGGGCGCGCTGGAAGACGCGCATCCCGTGCGGCTGGAACTCCCGGTGCGCAACGTGAACCGTACCGTCGGCACCCTGCTGGGTTCCGAGGTGACCCGGCGCTACGGCGCTACGGGCCTGCCCGACAACACGATTCACATCACGCTGACCGGGTCGGCGGGCCAGTCCATCGGCGCATTCCTGCCGCCGGGGATCACGCTGGAACTGGTGGGAGACGCCAACGACTACGTGGGTAAGGGGCTGTCCGGCGGCCGGATCATCGTCAGGCCGCCGGACGACGTGCTGTTCCTGCCCGAGGACAACGTGATTGCCGGCAACACGCTGCTTTTCGGCGCCACGTCCGGCGAGC